>CANHUG010000102.1 GCA_947462995.1 Verrucomicrobiales bacterium
CCTCGGCCAGCGCGACTCCGTCCCCCGCAAACCCGACCCAGCCGCCGCCCTCGAAATCGCCGCCGCCCTCAACCTCCCGCCTGCCTCCATCGCCTTCATCGGTGACACCAGCACCGACATGGAAACCGCCACCGCCGCAGGCATGTTCCCCATCGGCGTCACATGGGGCTTCCGACCAGCCTCCGAACTCCAAGCCTTCGGAGCCCGCGCCCTCGTCTCCCATCCTGACGAACTCCCCGCTCTCTTCTCCCCCGCCCCGAGCCTGTAATCCCCCTCACGGCACCATCGCCCGCACCCGCCAGAACCGCTCCGCAGGCATCACCGGCGTCAGCAGTTCCAGCTCACTCCCCGTCCCTTCCCGCGCCTCTCCCTCATCCTCCCATCCTGACAAATCCCGCGACCGCTGCAGCACATACCGCCGCCCCGTCGCCGTCGGCACCCGCAGCCCCATCCTCCCCTCGCCAGCCGCCCTCACCTCGCACTTGGGATGGCTCGCCCGGTTCTTTGGATGCGTCCCCCACATGTACTCGCCCCCGTTCACCACCTGATCCCCGTCATCATCCGCATCCGCATCCGGCACCGCAAAATCCAAACCGTACTGCCGCTCCCAAACATCACTCATCCCGTCGCCGTCCAGATCCTCCGCAGGAACATTCAGCGTCACCCGCGCCCCCGGCACCGCCGCCGCCAGCAACTCCGCATCAAAACTCGCATCGTTGCTCACATTCAGATTCTGATGCAGCTCCACCGCTAGCACATTCACCCCGTCCCGCAGCGCCGCCATCCCCGCCGCCGGAATCACATACTCGAAATACCGCGCCTCGTCACTCCCCTCCACCGGCAGGGTCGCCCCCGCATCAAATCCCGCTCCCGTCGCCAGATTGTCCCGCACCACTTCCACCCCGTTCAGATACACCGCCGCACCGTCATCCCTCAACAGCCGCAACCGCAGGCTCTGCACCATCGCCTTCGGCACCGGCAGCGTGAACGCACGCCGGAAATACGTCGTCACCGGCGGCACTCCTAGCAAATAACTCAGCTTCGTCGTCTCCACCCGGTCATCAAGGGTGTTGTCATCCCCGTACCCGATCTCCCCAGCCCCGCTCGCCCACGACCCATCCGCGTAATCCACCCCGCGCCACGCCGTCCCCAGATCATCCCCCCTGTCATCGTACTTCCACACCGACCCCGCTCCAATCAACGCCACCCGCGCCAGCTCGCTCCCCCCATCGCTGATCCGGTAAATGAACGAATCCGTCCCCGTGAACCCAGGCGCCGGCGTGTACCGGAACGCCCCGTCACTCCCTAACTCCACCGTCCCCCGCCCCGCCTGACC
Organism: Verrucomicrobiales bacterium; assembly: GCA_947462995.1. Classification (GTDB taxonomy): domain Bacteria; phylum Verrucomicrobiota; class Verrucomicrobiia; order Verrucomicrobiales; family V1-33; genus V1-33. The sequence goes on from CANHUG010000102.1 coordinate 1,337, forward strand.
CGCCAGCGACACCGTCAGCCCCGTCGAATCCACATCCCGGTCATTCGCCAGCACCCCCGTCAATCCACGCTCCCGCGTCATCCGCAGATTGAAACTCACATCCGCTCGGTCCACCACCGGCGGCACAAAGCTGAAAAAGTCACTCGTCGAAAACTGGTGCACCTCCACCGCCAGCACGTTCTTCCCCTCCAGCAGCAAACCCGGTGGCACCACCGCTGGAAAATACCGCGTCTCGTCCGCATTCGGAATCCGGCTCAATGCCAGCGTGTTCGGCCCCGCCCCCGCCGCCAGATTCTGCCGCGTCACCTCAAACCCGTTCAAATACACCGCCGCCCCGTCATCCCGCAGCAACTCCAACTGCACACTCCGCGTCGCATTCACATCACTCACCTGAAACTCCCGCCGGAACCACGCCGTCACATGCGCCGCCCCACTCCGGATATTCGTCGCCTCCGGACGGTTCTCAGGCAGCCCCGAATCCCCATACCCTAACTCCGCCGCCCCGCTCAGCCACCCCGCATCATTGAAACTCCACGACTTCCACGCCCGCCCCGGATCACTCCCGTTGTGCAGATACTTCCACACCGATCCCGCCGTCACCAGCGTCTGCACACTCTGACTCCCGCTCGCCGGCACATCCAGCACCGTCCCCGCCCTCACAAGATAACCGTCCCCGCCCGCCACCGGCGCATCATTCACCGGCCTCACCCGCACCGACACCACCGCCGGTTCCGACATCTCCACCGCAGGCAGCGGCAGCGCCGCCTCCCCCCGAATCACCCCGCTCACACTGATCCCCAGACTCGTCTCCGCATCCACCGACACCGCCCCCCGGAAATTGATCTGCATCTCCAATCTCACCTTCCCGCCGCTCACCGTCACCCGTCCGTTGAACGGCATCGGCAACGGCGGAAAATCCAGCGGCAACCCCGTCTCCGGCAGCACCGTCGCCAGTTGCTCGGTCCCCTTGATCGTCCCCGCCCCCGCCAGCCCGAACTGCGCCCCGTCCACATCAAATCCCCCGTTCGCACGCACCGCACTAACACCTCCAGCCGCCGTCTGATTCAACGCCAGCGCCCCCGCCGCCGCATCAAACTGAATCCCCGCCAGACACGTGTTGATGATCGGCAGACACCCGATCCCCAGCTTCAACTGCACCGCATCCCTCAGCACCGCATCCACATCCGTCACCTGCGCCAGACTGAACGGCGCACTCCCCGGAGCCACCGCCGCCGCCATCGTCCCCGTCACCGCAGACGTCGTCGAATCACTCGAAATGCTCGGCACGCCCTGAAACGTCACCCGCAGGGTCGCCCCCACCGTCAGCCGCGAATTCGCAGGATCAATCACAAACGCCGTCACCGCCCGGTCCCCGAACACCCGATAACTGAACTGATCCGGCCCGAAATAATCCGCCGCCGGCTCGTACCGGAACGATCCGTCAGGATTCAGCGCCACACTCCCGTGCAGCGGCGCACCCACCAGCCCCGCCGCCGGCTCCCGCGCACTCCCCGGCACATCATTCCCACTAACTCCATCCGCCACCCCCGGCTCCAGCACTCCATCTTCATCAATCACGTACCTGTCGCCCGTCGCCCGCGGCGGCTCCGCAAACCCCGCCAGACAACTAACCAGAACAACAATCGCAGCACGGCTCTTCATACCCGCTATCCATGTCAGACCACCCACCGCACGTCAACCTCCGCCAGCACCGCCCCGAGAATCCCCACCATCGCCGCATTCTCCCCGCAACTCTTCACCGCCACCCGCACCATCCTCTCCCCCATCGCACTCCCCATCGCCCTCGCATCCCTCAGAAACAACCCGCGCCGCCGACTCCCCCGCACCACCTCTGCCGCCGTCGGCCCATCCTCCGGCAACTCGCACAGCAGAAAATTCGCACTCCCCGGCAACACCCGCCAACCAAACCCCCGCAACGCCGCCGCCAGCGCCTCCCTCAACCGCCCCGTCTCCGCCCACCGCGCCGCATAATACTCCGGCGACTCCAGCGCCCGCACCGCCGCCACCTGCGCCGGCAGGCTCACCACCCACGGCGGCGTCACCGCACGCAATCCCTCCAATTGATGCGCCCCCGCCGCCAGATACGCCACCCTCGCCCCGCTCAACGCATACGCCTTCGACATCGACTTGCACACCACCACGTTCGCCGACCCCACCGCGTCCCGCTCCACCGTCTCCCCGGGCCCGCAGAAATCCGTGTACGTCTCGTCCACCCACACCCGCGTCCGCCTCGGCACCCCCGCAAGAATCCCCCGCAGCACCTCCACCGGAATCAATCGTCCCGTCGGGCTGTTCGGATTCACAATCACCGCCAGCTCCAAATCCTCCGCCAAAGCCGCCCGCAACGCCACCGGATCCACCTCCCACCCGTTCTCCCGACCCAATCGCAACCGCACCACCTCGCACCCGATCACCCGCTCCAGCACATGCGCATACTCGCCATACGTCGGATCCAGAATCAGCACCCTCGACCCCGTCCTCAACCACGTCCGGAACGCCCGGAAAATCAGATCCGACGACCCCGCCCCTGCTAGCACACTCCCGCCCGGCAACCCCCGCGCCGCTGCAATCGCCTCCACCAACCCCTCGCAACCCGTCGGCGGCGACGTCCGCAACAACCACGGCAAATGCTCCCTCAAGGTCTCCACCACCGCCGGAGCCGGAGGATACCACGCGTCCAGCACATCCGCATTGATGATCCCCGCCGCCCTCCCCAGATCGTCAAACCTCGGCCCCACCGCCTCGAAAAATGCCCCGCCGTGAAAACACGCAGCCGGTCGCCGCATCGGCACATCCAATCGCCACTCGCACCCGCCCTCCAGTCGCCTCACCACCAACTCCATCCCGTCCACCACCCCCCGAATCTCCCCAACCTCCGCCGTCATCAGCTCATACCTCACCTCCCCAGCCGCCACCTCCATCCCGCACTTCCTCATCCCCGCCTTCTCATACATCCCCGCCACTTCCTTCCTCCCGATCGCCATCACCCGTCTCCCTCCGCGCGACTCCACCCACCGGAACGCCGCCAGCATCAGCAGCAGCGCCACCTCCGACCCCCGATCCTCCCGCCTCACCGTCAGCAGCCGGATCTCCCACGTCCAACCATCCACCGCAAACGGCAGCTCCCCGCGCCGGAAATACTTGTCCACCGAGTACATCCCCGCCGACGGCGGCGTCACACTCACAAACCCAGCCAGCTCACCCCCGCGCTCCACCACCAGATACACATTCCTCCCATCCAGCCCGTCCCGCAATTCCCCCAACTCGTTCTCCGCATGCTGCCCTAGCTCACTCGCATAAACCTCGTGCCGGAACCGGAAAATCTCCGCTCGCCTCCCCTCGCCCGCTTCCGCCACCACCAGTCTGTCAGATAAAAGCGTCGTCGTCATCCCCTCCCTCTCGCGCCGCCCATCCCCCGCACCGCATTGATTCTCCCGCTGCAACCATCGCCTCACTCAATGACCGCACGCAACTCCGCCACCTCCGCACGCAACCGCTCCACCAGCTCCCGCAACTCCCCAATCTCCCCCTCCATCCGCTCCCGCCAGCCATCCACCATCACCGGCACCACCACCGACACCGTCTCCGCCCCAACCTCCACCGGCCCGGACAACGTATGCGCCACCGCCTTCACCCGACGCCCCCCGCCCGGCGGCAGCACCACCACCAATCCTCCTCCCGGATAATCCACCAGCCGCTGCACCGCCGCCTCCACCGCCTCAAGATCCGGGAAAGCATGCATCCGCCCCGCCCTCGTCCGCAATTCCCCGAACGTCTGCACGTTCCGCACCAGCAACTCGCACAGCACCGCCATCATCGCCCCGTCCACTCCCCCGTAAACCTCATGAAACGCATGCCGGTACTTCGGCACCCGCGCCCCCGACAACCGCTGCATCAACGCCAGCTTCCTCAACCTCAGGCTCTCCACCGTCTCCATCACCTCACGCTCGTCCCACTCCACCACCGGATCCCGATTGCTCTTCTGATTGCACGCCGCCGTCAGCGCCCCCGACGTCAGCGGATAATACTCCGGCGTCGTCAGCTCCTTCTCGATCAGACACCCCAGCACCCGCGCCTCCGCAAACGTCAGCGGCACCACGCCACCCTCAACACTGCTCTCAATTCCGCTCTCTTCGCCAGTCTCAGTTTCCATCCCACCCCCTCCCCCATCCCGATCCCCGCAGCAACCGCAGGCTCTCTTTCCCAGCCCAGTTCCCGCCACCCCTGAAACGACCCCGCCCCTCGCCGCGTATCTGTTCGGCCGCGCCCGGCCAAGCCGCCAGCGCCCCTCATTCCTTACCCACACTCTTTCATGAAGAAATCCCCCATCCTCCTCTCCATCCTCGCCGCCACTCAGGCCCAGGCAGCCCCCAAACCGGTCTACTCCAGCCACCGCCTCACCTCGGAAACCGTCGGCCATTCCGTCGACATCGCCGCTGACCTCTCCGGTGCCAAAAAACTCTTCCTCGTCGTCACCGACGGCGGCGACGGCTTCGCCTGCGACTGGGCCAACTGGGTCAACCCAGTCATCACCGGCGACTTCGGTACCCGCAAACTCACCGAAATGAAGCCAGTCAGCATGTCCTCCGACTGGGGTCAGGTCCACATGAACAAAAACGCCGGCGGTGGCTCCATGGTCGTCAACGGCCAGCCCGTCGCCGAAGGCATCGGCACCCACGCCCACTCCGTCATCGAATTCGACCTCCCGCCCGGCACCAAAGGCTTCTCCGCCAAGGGTGCCCTCGATAAAGGCGGCGTCGACCAAGGCAACGGTGCCACCGTCCAGTTCCTCGTCTTCACCGAAAAACCAGCCGCCCCCAAACGCACCGGCGGTCACGGCGGCGGCGGCGGTCTCGCCCCCGAAGACGCCCTCGAAGCCCTCAACGTCGCCGAAGGCCTCAAAACCGAAACCTTCGCCGCCGAACCCATGCTCCTCAGCCCGTCGTCCATCGACATCGACCATCTCGGCCGGGTCTGGGTCGCCGAAATCGTCAACTACCGCGGCCACGACGGCAAACGCCCCTCCGGCGACCGCATCCTCGTCCTCGAAGACTCCGACAAAGACGGCAAAGCCGACAAATCCTCCGTCTTCTTCGAAAGCCCGGAACTCAAAAGCCCCCACGGCGTCACCGTCCTCGGCAACCGCGTCATCGTCGCCGCCGCAGGCAAAATCTGGAACCTAACCGACGACAACGGCGACCTCAAAGCCGACAAAGCCGAAGTCATGTTCAGCGGCATCGACGGCGCTCAGCACGACCACAGCATCCACGCCGTCCACTTCGGCCCGGACGGCAAGCTCTACTTCAACTTCGGCAACGAAGGCCATCAGCTCAAGGACAAGGACGGCAAACCCGTCACCGACGCCGCAGGCAATGTCGTCAACAATGCCCGCAAACCCTACCAGGAAGGCATGATCTTCCGCTGCAACCCCGACGGCTCCGACTTCGAAACCGTCGCATGGAACTTCCGCAACAACTGGGAAGTCACCGTCGATTCCTTCGGAGCCATCTGGCAATCCGATAACGACGACGACGGCAACAAGGGGGTCCGCATCAACTTCGTCATGGAATTCGGCAACTACGGCTATCGCGACGAAGCCACCGGCGCAGGCTGGTCCAAGGGCAACGCCAAAACCGACGAGGAAGTCCAGGCCGCCCACTGGCACCTCAAGGACCCCGGAGTCGTCCCTAACCTTCTCCACACCGGCGCTGGCAGCCCCACCGGCATCCTCATCTACGAAGGTTCCCTCCTCCCCGCGAAATTCCACGGCCAGATGATCCACTCGGACGCCGGACCTAACATCGTCCGCGCCTACCCGGTCACCCACTCCGGCGCTGGCTACAAGGCCACCATCGAAAACATCGTCGGCCAGAAACGCGACCCATGGTTCCGCCCCTCCGACGTCTGCGTCGCACCCGATGGCTCGCTCTTCATCGCCGACTGGTATGATCCAGGTGTCGGCGGCCACGCCATGGGCGACCTCGACCACGGCCGCATCTACCGCGTCACCCCCACCGATCACAAGGGCTACTCGGTCCCAGCGTTCGACTTCTCCACCCCGGAAGGCGCCGCCTCCGCCCTCGGCAATCCTAACGAGGAAGTCCGCTTCCTCGCATGGCAGGCCATCCAGAAGGCCGGCGACTCCTCCGTCCCCGCCCTCCTCAAGCTCACCGCAGGCTCCGATGCCCGTCTCAAAGCCCGCGCCCTCTGGGCCCTCGGCAAACTCCCTAACCGCGGCACCGACGCCGTCAAAGCCGCCCTCTCCGACAAGGACGAAGACATCCGCTGCCTCGGCATCCGTCTCGCCCGTCAGCTCAAACACGACCTCCCAGCCATCGCCGCCGCCCTCGTCAAGGATTCCTCCGCCGCCGTCCGCCGCGAAGCCCTCATCTCCCTCCGCTTCGAAAAACCCGAAAAACTCGCCCCGCTCTGGGCCCAGTTCGCCACCCAGCACGACGGCTCCGACCGCTGGTACCTCGAAGCCCTCGGCATCAGCGCCGCACTCCAGTGGGACGCCTGCCTCGACGCCTACCTCGCCCTCGTCCCCAACCCCGAAACCACCAAACAAGGCCGCGACATCCTCTGGCGCAGCCGCGCCGCCAAAAGCGCCGAATGGATCGCCAAAGCCGTCAAAAACGACTCCACCCCGGAAGCCGAAAAAGACCTCCTCATGCGCGCCTTCGACTTCCAACCCACCGCCGCCAAAGAAAAGGCCCTCGAAAGCCTCCTCCAATAACCTGACCTGACATCTTCGCGCGGCACCCACCCGCGCCCCCCCCTCACAAATCCCGCCCACCCCGCGATGGCCCCACGCCATCCAAGGGTCGGCGGGATTTCTTTTGTCCCCCAAAGTGACACAGGCATCCTGCCTGTGACCCCTCAACCCAAAGTCCCTATCCCCCTCTCCCAACACGCCCACCTCCAAACCAGCAGCCAAAGGCTCTGGACTGCTGTCAGAATTACAGCTCTCCCTGCGCACAGAGTGCGCCTACCCGCCCCGCCCCCGCCCCCCACCTGATCTCCTCCGCATCACCCCATTCCCCGGTTTGACCGCCATCCCTCCTGATGATATTCTCGAACAAATCCCGGCCTCCAGCGGTCGAATCCGAAGACATCCGCCTGGGTTCACGGCCATAATCATACCGTCGTTCCCCACAGAACCAGGGTCCGCCTCCATGAAACCAGCAACTAAAATCCTCCTGAGGGAGGCACTCATCGTCATGCTTGTCTTCGCGGGCTACCTCTTTGCCGTTGTGCGGTTTCGCTCACAGTTTGCACCCGCCCCACACGTCCGTACCTTCACCGACCTGCAGAGACAAGGCGTTCCCATGACTCGTGCTGTCCGGTTGCCATCGGGGAAAGGTGATATCTGCGTCTTCGGCGATGTGCAGCCGCTCCTTTGGACTCTGCCTTCTGGCCCGCCAGCATACAATTTCGATGCCACAGGTCGCCTGACTGATTTCACGTCAGATGTTGGAGATAGCACCAAATTCCAACAAGACTACGATGTTTCTCACGGCACCGAAGTCGCACTCTCCGACCTTCCCAGCCTGTTCACTGCGAACACACCCTGATTACAAAATCCACAGCACGAACAAAGGCCAACAAGCCCGCTTACCCAACGACCATTGAGGTCCTTGTTCGAAGCTGACTTCCCTCCCGCCGTGGATCACCTCAAGCGCCCTGTCCCGAACGCCCACCAAGAGAAGCCGGGTGACCGCCGGATTTGAGCATGGGCCGTACCGTTATCTCACCCAAAACCCCCGTCTCACCTCTGCGCCATTCACCTCCGCCCCGTGTCCCAACGGGACACCGTATACCAGCCCAGAGCAACGCTCTGGGTCCCCCACCACCCCACCCCCGCGTTCTGAAGGAACGCCCCATACCCGCCCGGAGCACCGCTCCGGGTTGCCTCCCAAACGAGAAACGATCCGCGTCCATCCCCGGTCCCCAAAGTGACACAGGCATCCTGCCTGTGACCTCACCAACCAACGCAAAGTGGCACATGCATCTTGCCTGTGACCCCTCAACCCAAAGTCCCTATCCCCCTCTCCCAACACGCCCACCTCCAAACAAGCAGCCAAAGGCTCTGGACTGCTGTCAGAATTACAGCTCTCCCTGCGCACAGAGTGCGCCTGCAAGCCCCCTCACCCCCCTAACCTCACCGCGCCCCCGACGCCCCCGGATTCACCACCCCGCGCAAATACCCCTCGACCGCCTGCGCCGCCTGCGTCAGCCGCCCGTAATCCACGGTCTCCGGCCCATCCTTTTCCCCGGCAGCCAGCTCCCGCCCGCTCGCAATCCGCACCGCAGCAAACCCCGCTCCCGCAAACGCCTTCCAGTCTGAGACCCCGCCTCCCGCATCCTTCCGGCAACTCAGCGTGCTGCTCTCCTGGAACCACCGCACCATGTCGTCCGCCAGCGCGCCCCCCGCCCCGTCCCCGCTCACCACAATCTCCCCGCCCCCCAGCGGCGCAGCCAGATCCTTCGCCGGAAAAACCCCTAGCTGACCCAGCTCCACCATCGCCACCACCTGCTCCCCGCGCTTCGCACAATCCGTCGCATACACCACACTCCCCGACGCCGCCGTCCCGGCCCACGGCACCGCCCCATTCCCGAAAAACACAAACCGCAGCGTCCGCTCGTGCGACGACCCCGCGAACGACTGCGCCAGATTCATCACCGCCGCGACCCCGCTCCCGTTCGCCGCAGCCCCCGCACTCCCGGCCACCGCGTCCACATGCGCCCCCACCACCACAATCTCCCCCCACCGCGCCGACGACGTCCCCGTCAGCTCCAGCACGATATTCGTCACCTCCACCCCATCCACCGTCACCGTCCGCCGCTCCGTCTTGTACCCGAAATTCGCAGGCCCCAGCGTCGACTCAATGTAATTCGCCGCCACCCGCATCCGGTCCGGCCGACCCGCATGCCGCTCCCCGATCGTGCCCCCCAGCATCTGCACATGCGTCTCCAGTTCCGTCCGGTCCACCGGCTGCCGTGACGCCGGCCGCGACGACCGCGCCCGGTCCTGTTCCTCATCCCGGAAATACGCAAACATCGCGATCACCGTCGTCACAATCAGCCCCACCGGCAGCCCAAGGATCAGATTGCGCACCAGCGGCGAGGGCCGCGGAATAGTCTCAGCTTCAGCATTCATAGTGTTCTCTCGGGCAGTCTCGGCAACGTCACCCACTTCAAGTCACTACGCCTCCCGCAGCAACGCCGGATTTCCCTTCACCGCTCCAGCTCCACCAGCGTCACCGAATTCGCCTCCAGCCTCCCCTCCCATGCCCCCCTTACTCCTTAACCTCCGGCAGCTTCCCCTCCCGGTACGCCGCCAGCGTCTTCTCCAGCTCCGCCTTCATCTCCCCTTCCGCCACCGCCACCGCCTGTTCCTCCGTCCGGATCGCCTCATCCTTCTTGTCCAGCATGAAACTCACCCGCGCCAGGGTGTCCAATGACGCCGCATCCCGCCGCTCTAGCAACTCCACACTCCGCAACGCCACCTTCTCCGCTGCCGCCAGCGTCCCCGGCTCCGGCTTCGCAATCCCCGTCACCAGCTTCCACGCCACTTCGTTCAGCGACACCGCGTGCTCCGCTCCCGCCGTC
>CANHUG010000103.1 GCA_947462995.1 Verrucomicrobiales bacterium
GAATGACAAATCACAGGCTGGGTTTTCGAACTGACAGCCGATCTCACAACGATTACGACCCGCTTGACGGCGCGCCAGACGTCCGAGTTCGTCAGGTTTAAAAACATCCCGCAGCTTCGTGGCGATACTGGTTTGGAGGTAAGTTTTGGTCGGCACTGCTGACCCTGATTTTTTCTCGCCTGTCGCGGACACGCTGACGACCGTGTAGAGCGCCTTGAGCAGGTGCGTCTTGCCCAAGCCATTCTCACCGATGATGATGTTCAGGTTCTTGCCGAATTCCAAGTCGGCCTTGGGGAAGACGGTGAGATTTTCGATGTGCAATGATTTGAGCATGGCTATAGTTTAGTCGAACAGGTCTCCCTGTGAGGGTTTTGGGGCGGCGGATGCGGCGGATTCGATGCCGGTCCAGCTCGTGATGAGTTCGTTGTAGGCGCGGGCATCTTCCGCCTTACCAAGGCGTTCGCACAGGGTGTAAAGGCGGTAGGCGAGTTGGCGCACGGCTTCGGCTTTACCGCCGAGCGCCGCAAGGAGCGCGCCGGATGCCGATTCGCCACCTTGCTTCAGCGCTCGGATGAGCTGGTGCAGGGCCTCCCAGACCGGCGTGCGGGTGTCAGTGCGGGGGTCCCAATCGGTGGGATACTCGACCCACTTGAGCAGGCGCACTTTGCCGCTGCCGCTGTGCAGCACCCCGGCTTCCTTCATGGCATCCACGCTGGTGGATTTGGATCGGGCCAGCACGTCGGCTTCGCCAAAGACGCTTTCCGTCCAACCGTGTTGCTCGAACCAGTGCAGGCAGAACTGAGTATCGGCGTCGAAGTCATCCTCGGCGAGGAAGCGATTGATGAGCTGGAGCGCGGTGCGCACGCTCATGGGCGAGCCGTCAGCCTCCAGTACAGCGGCATATTTGGAAAAGACCGCCATGCCCGGCCCGATGATGGCCTGCGAAAGGTCCACAGGGGCCACCGGAGAACGCTCGTCGCCGGAACCTTTGGTCATCTCGTCGAGCGCCTCCGGCAGCACTCCGTTCAACTCGCGAATGAACTCGCGGCGGGAAATGGATGGCGCGTCGGCCGGGCGTTTGCGGCAGACAAGGACGATGCTGGAGGCAAGGGCGTTCGTGCCTGAGCCAACCATGCGGTTCGAAAGTTCGGTCCTCATCGGCCAAGTGCCCGATAGTTGCAGCCCAGAACGGTGGACTGCTTCAAGGAATGTCACCCAGCCTGTGGAACTAGTGCCATCAGAGTCTTTTGTATCGGACTGTTTGAATGCGTAATAGATGGTGATGGGGCCGGAGGGGTGCGCTTGAGTGGCGAGGCTTTGCATCGCTTGTGTCATGCCACCGAGAAAGAAAGCCTCCGCTCTTTCTTTCGAGCCGTGACGATAGGGCGTAGCGACCAGTTCCTCCGCCTTCGGCACAGCAAGAGTGGAGAGTAGCGATGGAAAAACTGGGCGGAGTGATTTGCGCAGCCAGACGTAAAAGAAATCGGACAGATCCGCGTAGCCAATGTTGTCGTAGTAAGGCGGATCGGTGGAGACCGTTTTTGAGCCTGAAATTGCTTGAGTCTGAGCGTCTGCCTGTGTGGCGAACCCATGAGCGATTCCGCTTTGGGACGCGCCTTCTAAACTTTCTGCGGTCCATGATACCGCACCCTCGAAGCTACCAGTGCCGCTTAGGAGGGTGTTGAGTTCTGCGAAGTCCCAAGTCATCGGAATGGACTGGCGAGCGAAGGTGTTTCGCGTTGAATCGCGTTCCGTGAACCATGTGCAGATGCTAGAACCTCGATCAGCCAACTTGCTGATAGCGAAGGCGAGATAGACACTGATTGCATCGGCGTAGGCGTGCGGACCTAAGCCGCCTTGGTCGAGGGGGCGTGTGTCGCCGGTTTCCCGATTTTGGGAAAGTTGAGGTGTGGATTTCTCCAGGGCTTGAGAATCGTTGAGGACGCGCTCGCGGGCTTCGGTCAAGAGTTCGCTGAATGTCGTCAAAGCGACCAACTGCCGAGAGGTGAACAAATCGCTGTAGGTCGTGAGTCCGTAGCTCAACGTCCAGAAATTGCGCGGGTCGTCGGGTAGCGAGAGCTCCGGCTTCCATGTCGGAGTCGCTTGGGTGGCGACATTTTCCATTTCCGCCGTCGGTGCGAGATAAACGCGTGCACGTGCGCCCTCAGCAACCACGGCCATTAGACGTGTTCCCATGCGTTTCGCAATGCCTTCACTCTTGATGTAGTTAGGTTCGATGGCGGAATCCGAGAGCAAACAACGGAAGTTTGCGCCACGCGCGAGTTTCGTGCCTTTCAAAGCCTCCGGCGTCGGCGTTCCGGTTTTAATTGTGAAACAGTAGCGATCTCCACTAACGACGGGCTGGACGCAGGATTCTTTGCCGACCTTGCTGGAGACGATGAAGGTTGAAGCCAAAGGCACATCCACATGCGAGAACGCCGGGTTGGGACTCTTGACCGTCCGAGCCCATAGCCAAGCGATGACGGTGAGCTTCTGGCCGACGAGCGGTTTGAGGTCAGGGCGTTCCTTCGCCATCTCCGCCGTGATTTCCACCGGCGGATAGAGGTGGCCGATGCGCTTCTGCGCTTCCTCGCGCATCCAAGCCCCGTAGTAGCGCACGTCTTCCGCCAGGCCTGTCGCGCCCGGCCAGTCCCGTTGCAGACTGGTCATCTCTGTCTGTCTACCCGTCTCCTTGTCTCCCTGTCTCAAAGTCTTCCCCAAAGAGACCGGCGGCCTACCCGCGAACTTGGGCGGGATCTCGATCATGGCCTTGTTAATGAGCACGGCGACGGGGTTAAGGTCGCTGGCGTAAGCTTCAAGTCCCAGCCGCTGCGCCTCCAGTGGGATCGCTCCGCCTCCAGCAAAGGGATCGTGCAAGGCCGGTAGCTTGTCGGGATTGAACAACTCAGCGGCCTGCGGGTGATCCCTGTTCAACTCGCACACCTCCCGCCACGAGCGGCGAATCTCGGCGCGCGCACGCTCCAGCACTTCCTCGTTGGTGGTGTTCTCCCAGAGCACCAGTTCCTCGATGATCTTGAACAACCGCTTCCGTTCCTTCGCGGCGTCCTTCTTGTTCATACCGTATTTGAACCCGCCGCCCTGCTGGTAGCCGGGATCATTCACCAACTGCGCAAAGATCACCGCCCGCGCCGCCGCCAGCGGCCGCCGCGCCCACCACAAATGCAGCGTACTCGGATGCCCATGGCGGATGGATTTCTCCCGCGCACACGCCGCATTGATGGCATCAAGCGGCAGGGCGACTTCGATGAGCTTGCGAGGGGATTTGATTGGGTAGTCGGACATCAGGGAGAAGGAGTTTCGGCAGCGGGTTATGCTGGGACAGGGTCCAAGGAACCGGGGTAGGCTTGTTCGATTTCGCCGATCAGGAATTCCGCAAAGCTGCGGATCCCTTTCAAATCGTGAGGATTGGAGGTCGGCTGATGGTGGAGATTTGCCTTCAGATTTCTCAACGAAGCCCACGACACAAAGCCAGCAGGAAGGCCGCCCTTGCCATACCCGGGGAAGATGCGCTTGATTTCCGGAAGATAACCATCCGAATGTAGCGGATTGAGGAAGTGGCGTCGGCCCGATGGTCCGCCAAATGAAAGCCACTGATTCAAGGCTGCGCCATCGAAATGGAGGGCGTAGAAGTCCTCGAAGTTATGGAAAGAGAAGAGGAAGTCTGGGATGCCATCGGTCTTAGCCGCATAGTGGTCGGCGCAGCTCAGGTCGTTACGATGATAGAGATCGAAGTCCGCCCAGATTTTGATTGAGGCTTTGGTGTTAGACCTCCGAGTTTTGTTGTACAGGCACTTCAGTTTATTGAAGTTGCCGCCTTTTGCGACGCCCCTCTCCGGCGCGATGAATTGCAGGGGCGTCTCGAAATGACCATCCAGCAGTGATTGGCTATCTAAAAAGCTCTGTAATCGCTGGAGGCAGGCCCATTCGGACTCCCCTTCGCAGACGATGATATGGCGCTTGGCAGGCATCGGGTGGGATCAGAGGGCCGGGTGAGGGACCGCGGAGTAGAATCCGGCGAGGTATTGTTTGCGGAAGTTGGTGACGTTGCGGATGTCGTCACCGTCCTTTCTGGCGTCGGCGAGGCGGCGGACGAGCGTGCCGTTGGCGGCTGTTTTCCGGACAAGGGAGATTTCGGAGATGCGGAGGATGGAGTCGTCGAGGATGTCGGTATTGTGAGACGTGAAGATGAGTTGAGCGTTGTTGGGGTTGAGACGGCGTTTTTTGAAGAGGAGGACGAGCTCTCGCATGAGGAGCGGGTGGAGAGAGCACTCGAGTTCGTCGATGATGAAGACGCCGCCGGATTTGAGAGCGCACAGAATAAGGCCGACGAGACTCGCGAGCCGCTGCGTACCAGCGGACTCGTGCTTCAAGAAGTTCAGAACGACATCCGATCCTTCCGCGTTTTTGTGAATCGAACTGATGTGGATGGCGTGCCGGGCACCGGAATCGGGGTCGCGGCGGAGGAAAGATTCGCGATGGGCGGGTTCGTCCGATTTCAGTTCGACCTTGGTGAAGTCGATGCTGGTGATGTCGATGTCGAGGCGGCGAACGACGTCGGTGATCTCGCGAAGCGCTGCTTCGGAATCTCGATCCATGGCGGATGCGAGGAAATCGACGGCCACAGGCAATGGGAGCGGACCGTCATTCTCGAAGATACGGACGTCTGATCTGATATACCGGAACGCCTTGCGGATGTCGGGGTGGAGGCCTGCGTAGGCGCGGCCGATACGGTGGAGGAACGACTTGATCTGACGGCCCTCTCCGTCGGTGCATTCGACGCGGAAGATGTCGGCGAGTTTCTCGTGCGAGTAGGCGGCGGAGAGTAGGCTGGGAGCGAACTCGGCCTTCGTGTGATCAAAGCTGAAGATGGGGATGCCGTTCTTCCGGAGGCATTCATTCGTGATGGAGGAGGCGGAGAAGGAAACGCGGTAATCGAAACGGTCAGCGTCGAGGTAGAAGCTGAGGTCGAAGGTTGTTTCGTGGAACTTCGGGTTGAGCAAGTTTGGGTCGTAGAGAACGGCGAGGGGCGTACCTGCCCAGACTAAATAGTGGAGGGCACTGAACGCCTTGAGGAGATTGCTTTTGCCTGAAGCGTTGGCGCCGAAGTAGGCCATGCAGGGAACGAAGCGTTTGCCTTTGGCGGCTTCGAAGAAAGGGATGATTTCGCTGGTGGAATGCCGATTGGGTGCCTTTCCTTCGGCATAGGAGAAATCGAGGGTGAGTTCGAGGATGGAGCGGAAGTTCCGGACAAAGAACGAAGCGAGCATGATGTGTGGCGAAATGGAGGGGGCTTCGTCCGAGAATAGCGGGGAATCAATTCAAGATAAACAAAAATCCTGTTTATATGGAGGCAATCAGGTCAGGCCGGCAGGGAAAAATGCTGGCGCTTGGCGGAATA
Organism: Verrucomicrobiales bacterium; assembly: GCA_947462995.1. Taxonomy (GTDB): domain Bacteria; phylum Verrucomicrobiota; class Verrucomicrobiia; order Verrucomicrobiales; family V1-33; genus V1-33. Next base: position 5,420 of record CANHUG010000103.1, read on the forward strand.
GAAGGGTTTGAGGGCACCGAGTTGCAGCTCTGCTGCCAAGAAATGAAGGATCGCGTCGAATTGTTCGCCCATGTCCGAAATTGCGTTGTCGAGGGCACCGAGGTACTCGCGGCGTTCGGTTTTGAGTGGCTCGTGGTTGAGGTTGAGAATGCGGATCGTCTCAGTCGCATCCGAGTAGCATGCTTGATCTGAGGGATGGACGCTGCCGTCCCGGGCATATCTGAAACTGGCATCACAACGGGACTGAGTGGGATCGATGAACCCTTGGGTCCACCGGCCGGTGGCATCGAAACCACCGAAGTGCTGGCCCTTCTTATGGAGATTGCAGGTGTCGGGATCCAGACAGCAGAGGACGAGGTTGGTGTATTGGAATGTGACTTTCCCGTCGCCGGATTTGGGGATGATGTGCTCGATGCTGGAAGTATGTGGGCCCACCCCGAGTGTGCGCTCGCAGTAGGCGCAGAGGCCGGACTGGAGTTCCCAGAGGTGGTCACGGAGATCACGTTTATCAAATGCATCCCAGGCCTCTCTGGGATTGAGCGGATGAGGCTGGGCGCGATGAGCGGCAACGATGCTCGCCGGTGGCGCTTCCGAATGAACGATATGGCGCATGGTTCAGGGTTTCTGGCTGCGCAATTTCCGGAAGGTTTCGTTCTTGCGGATGGTGATGTCCATCAGCGCCAGTTCCGGGTCGGATTGGCCCCATTCTCCTTCGAGGATCTTGCGGAGCTCAATCGCGCGGGGTGAATCGTGCTGGTCACTGCCTACGAGACGCTGGTATTCGCGGAGCTGATCCAGCGTTTCGGACGGAGGGTAGGCTTGACCGCCCATAACGGTTTCCAGAGCGACGGAGTTGGCGTGGGCGTATGGATTGCGGTCGGGCATTCTAGCTTCCCATGACCCTGAGGGCGATGTGCCCAGCATTCTGATATTCTCGCGTTTTACGGTAGTGATCACCTGAGGGCTGTGGGTGGTGACGATGAACTGGGTGGCTGGGAAAGCGCGCATGAGGTCGGGGAGCACGCGTTGCTGCCATGAGGGGTGGAGGTGGAGGTCGATTTCGTCGATGAGCATGATGGCGGGTGCCCAGCAGGATTCGCCGACGTTATCATTGATGTTCGATGGTGGGTACTGGCCCATGAACGAGCGGATAGCGGGGTGGTAAGTGACCCTGCGATTGGGCAGTTGTTCGAATCGATCGAACCCGGGGTTGGCGGTGGCCATGCGTCTGGCGAAGTCCATGCCGAGGGCGAGCATGCTCTGGTAGCCCTGGCTGAGCTGGGAGACCAGGAGGACCGGACTGCGTGGAAACAGATCATCCTGATCCGGGCCTTGCCGGAGCGAGTCGGGATTGGAGTCCACGACGAGTTTCCGGCGTTCGTTGAGGCGGGGCTTGGAATATTTATTGCCAAGGAGGATGCTGAGAGTGCCGCGGACGCAGTCGAGGGCCGGGTTTGGTTCGGGGCTGCCCTCGGGATCACCACTCTGGCCGAAATCACGGAAGGCGCGCAATTCGGCGGCTTCGGCAGCGTCGAACCACTTGAGGATTTCCTTGAAATCGGTTTGAGGGTTGAGGGCTCCGACGAAGGCAGCGGTGGGGAAGTCGTAAGCGATTCTGGTCTCGCGGATGCGTTCCGGGATTTCGAACGTACCGCGGTTGGCTCCGTAGTAGGCGACGACAGGCACGAGCGGAGCCCTGCCTTCGCGGATCAACTGATCCTTGGTGGCGGCGAGGGCTGCGAGGGATGGCGGGACGGCTATGTCGTCCTGATGGCCTTGCGAGGGATCGGTCGAGTTTCTGGCGACGGTCCATGAGAGAGCGTCGGCGGTGGTGATGGAGATGGATGCTTCTCGCGCGGGGATCCATGAGACGCTGCCTTTGCCTTTTGGAGGGGAGACGAGCCTGAAGTCAGTGTCTTTGAAATGAGGCAACGGGTCATCTTCGCCGCCGATGCGCTGGGCGGCGGACGAGAAGGCCCGAAGGAGAGGAGCGAGACCAATGGCGAGGGCGTCGAGGATGGAGGTTTTGCCGCCCGCATTTTCTGCGACGAGGACCGTGAGGCGCGGGTGCAGATCGAGGGTAAGGTCGCCGAAGCACCTGAAATTGTGGAGCGTGATGGATTTCAGGTGCATGGGGTCGCGCGGGAGAGGAGTTTGGCGAGGTTGTGGGAGGATGCCTCCTCCGACCACTCGGGTTCCTTCGTGAAAGGATTCAGGATGTAGTGTGGACCGTCGGTGGAGTCATCATCGCGGACGAGAACGATGGCGAGGATGAATTTGTCGGCCTGATTGAGGGCGTAGAGGATCTCGTTGCGGGTGATGGTGATGGAGGTGGCCCCGAAGGCGCGGCCTTTGACCTCAATGTGGCGGGAGGAAGGAGTGCGGCCGTCGACGTCCGGGGGGTAGGAGGTGAGGTCCCAGCCGCATTTTTTGGCGGAGACGTCCACCACGCGGCAGCCTCGGGATTCTTCGGCGCGGCGGACGGCATCCATGGCGAGGCGTTCGATGCGGGCACGGGCCGCGGGGTCGGCAGAGAAATCGGCTGCATCGGGGGCTGGTTCACCGCGCAGCTTCCGCAGCAGCCCGATGGGGACGACGAGGGCACCACCAAGCACGATGGGCGTGCCGTTGGTGATATGGCGCATCGATTGCAGTTCCCTCTTCCGGTTTTCCAGACGGCCTTCGAGGTCGTTGATGGTGCGCTGGATGTTGTCGAGGTTCAGGCGCACGTCTTTCCCGGCTTCCTGATCTTCCTTGAGCCGCACCCAGCGGTCGGACCAGAAGGCGATTTCCTTCGTCAGCCGCTCGTGCACGGCGGCCAGCGTCTTGTCCACATGGGTGATGCGGCGTGTGGCGATTTCGCTGTAGTGCTCGGGGACGAGCGTCGTGGCGGCGAGGGCGAGCGCGCGTTGCTCCAAGTCGGCGCGAATCCAATCAGACGCGAGCAGATCTGCCAGCAAGGGGCGGTCGCTGGCATCCAGCGACCCATAATCAAGGTGCGGTGCCCAGCCGGCAAAGCCGACATTTCCGTCGGGCGTCACGCGAACGAACTGAAGTCTCTTTGAAAGGACGGTGCTGTCGCCTGACTTGATTTCGTGGGTGATCAGGAAGAGGAGCGATGGCTCGATGCCATCGTCGGCGGGGTCCACGAGGATTGCACCCTGGCGCATCAGATTGCTGTGCTGCTCCAGCACAAGGTCGCTGACGGCGAGCATGAGCGGATGACCAGGGTGGATCATCTGGGCAAAAGGCGTGTTGGGCCGGTCAATCGGGCGCACCGCTTCCTTTGTAAAACAGACGCGCTCATAACGCTTCAGCACGGGTGCGAGTTCGCGGCGATTGCGTCCGGTGATCTGGCGGTCTCGCTCCCGGATGAGGGCGGGGACGTGAGTGATCTCGAATCGACCCGGCTCTCTGGGATACATGGCTCCGTTGAGGCCCTCGAACGCTTTGGCGAAAAAGGATCGCACGAAGTAAGGCTGCAAGCGGCGGGCCTCGGCGATTTCCATCTGCTCCTTCACGGCAAAGAGGCGCTCCTGGCTCATGGATTCCTTCGCGAGGGCGTTGCGCTCGAGGAGGTCTTTGATGTGTGATGCGTCGAAGGCGTTGTCGATGGTTCGGAGGCGCTCGGCGGCGCGCTCCGGCTGGTCGTTGTAGCGAATGGCGTCGAGCAGGAGGTCCTTGAGGCTGCGTTCCTCGAAAACTTCTCCAAGGATGTCGAAAACGCGGCCATTGAAGGCTTCGTTGATGGTTTCCAGCTTTGTGAGCAGGCGGTGATAGACCTCTCCCTCTCGGGTCTCGTTGGCAACGAGGTTCCAGAGGTGACAGACTTGGTTCTGGCCGATACGGTGGATCCGCCCGAATCGCTGTTCGAGGCGGTTCGGATTCCACGGCAGGTCATAATTGACCATCAGGTTGGCGTTCTGAAGGTTGACACCTTCCCCCGCAGCATCTGTCGCCAGCAGGACGCGGACTTCCGGGTCCGAACGGAACATTTCCTGACGCTTGCGCCTCTCGTCGCGATTCACGCCGCCGTGGATGGTGGTAATGGCGGCGGGCGTGCCTAGGACGCCGCCGATCTTGCATTCCAGATAGTTGAGCGTGTCTTTGTGCTCGGTGAAAATGATCATCTTCCGCTGCCGGCCATCGGCGTCGCGCATGTGAGGATTGTTTTGGAGGATTTTCGAAAGTTCGTCCCACTTGCGGTCCATGCCGGAGTCCACCACGCCACGCGCCTGAACAACTAGGTCGGCAAGGATGATGATCTCGGCTTCGAGTTCGGCAATGGTCTCGGCCGCAGTGGCAGTATCCACGAGCTTTTCCTCAAGGTCCTCCTGCTCCTCGGCAGTGAGGTCGTCGTCGTCATCGGGCGGGGTTTCGAGATTCTGGGCAGTGAACTGCTGTCCGCGGGAAAGGAGGCGCTCTTCGCGCAGGCGCTTTTCCAGCCGTTCCTTGCGTCGTCTGAGAGACTGGAAGATGGCCTCGGGACTCGAAGCGAGGCGGCGCTGGAGCGCTGTGAGCGCGAAGCCGACAGAGCCCTTGCGCGGGCCTTTGAGGGCGTCTGCTTTGCCCATCTCGGTCTTCACATAGGTGGTGACAGCCTCGTAGAGCGCGGCTTCGAGGTCGGAAAGCTTGTAGTTGGCCGTGTAGGCTTTACGCTCGGGGAACAGACGGGTGCCGTCAAATCGGACCATCTCCTCCTTCACCATCCGGCGCATGAGGTCGCCGGCATCCACCTTGTGGGCAGCATCGCCACCGCCACGGAACTTGCCGTAAAAGCGGTCGGAATCCAGCAGCGAGAGGAATAGCTGGAAGTCCTCGTCCTTGCCGTTGTGTGGCGTGGCGGACATCAACAGCAGGTGCCGGGTGCGGGCACCGAGGCGTTCAGCGAAACGGAACCGCGCCGTCTTGTTCAGCTTGGTGCCGAAGTAATGGGCGGCGAGCTTGTGCGCCTCGTCAAAGATGACCAGATCCCATCCGGCAGCCAGAAGCTTGGTTTGGAGCGGGCCAGGCTGCTTCTCTTCAGCCCCTTCCCCAACCTCGTCTCTCGACAACTGGTCGAGCCGGACAATCAGATGGTCAGAATCCTCAAACGGATTCCCGCTGGGTGTGCCTGCTTCCAAGGCCGCAGAGAAGACTTGGAACTGAAGTCCGAACTTCTCGAACAACTCGTCACGCCATTGCTCCACCAGGCTGCCGGGGGCGACCACGAGAATGCGGCGGGAATCCGCCCGCATGATCAGTTCGCGGATGTAGAGGCCGGCCATGATCGTCTTTCCTGCTCCGGGGTCGTCGGCGAGCACAAAGCGCAGCGGCTGGCGCGGCAGCATCGACAGGTAAACGGCGGTGATCTGGTGGGGGAGCGGTTCCACATTCGACGTGTGGACGGCCATCATGGGGTCGAACAGGAAGGCGAGGTCGATGCGCTTGGCTTCCACCGCCAGCTTGAAGGCCTCGCCATCGCCGTCAAAGGACCAAGGACGCTCCTGCGTTGCCACCGCAATGGCACCGATCTCCGAACTGGAAACC
>CANHUG010000104.1 GCA_947462995.1 Verrucomicrobiales bacterium
ACGCCGCGGTGTACGGTGGGGGTGTGGGTGGGGAATTTCGATGGGGCACCGATGAGCGGGGTGAGCGGGGTGACGGGGGCGGCACCGATTCTGCATGACATCATGACGTGGTTGGACGGGCGGATGGGGAGTGAGTGGTATGCGCGGCCGGAGACGCAGGTGGAATTGGAGGTGGATCCGCTGACGGGGAAGCCGGTGCCGGGGCGGTTGGCGGGGCGGCGGCCGGTGAGGCGTGAGGTGTTCCGGCGGGAGTTAGCGCCGGGGCCATTGGATGGTGAGGGGAGTTATGACGCGGAGGGCCGGGTGTTATTGAGCCGGGATTATGCGGCGTGGCTGGCGGGGCCGTATAACTGGGTGGGGACGGCGGCGGTGGCGGTGGATCTGCCGGGGGAGGCTGGGGCTTTCGGGATTGTGTCGCCGCTGCCGGGGACGCGACTGCTGCTGGATCCTGATCTGCCGGGCGAGGGGAGACGGCTGCTGCTGCGGACGACGCGCCCTGCGGCGGAGGTGCGGTGGGAGAGTGCGACCCTTGAGGTGAGGCCGTGGGAGCGGGGGGCGGCGGTGATGTTAGAGCCCGGGCGGCATGAATTGAGGGCGGTGCATGAGCCGACGGGGGCGGAGGCGGTGACGCACGTGGAAGTGCGGAGGCGGTGAGGGGTTAATGTGTCAGGAAGAGTGCATAGGAATCAGGCGCGGGGATGGGCGTCGTCGTAGACCTGTTTCATGCGTTCGGTGGAGACGTGGGTGTAGATCTGGGTGGTGGTGAGACTGGCGTGGCCGAGGAGTTCCTGGACGCTGCGGAGGTCTGCGCCATTGTTGAGGAGGTGGGTGGCGAAGCTGTGGCGGAGCTTGTGAGGGGTGACGCGGAGGGGGATGGTGGAGGCGCGGAGGTATTTTTCGAGGACATCGGAGACGGCCTGGGTGGTGATGCGGCGGCGGAGTTTGGATAGGAAGAGCGGGCCGGAGTGGACGGCGGCTTCGTGGCGGTAGCGCTGGAGGGCGGCCATGGCGTGAGAGCCGAGGAGAGTGAGACGTTCCTTGCGGCCCTTGCCGCGGACTTTGACGACATCGTTGCCGGAGTCGATGTCGGTGACGTCGAGGTTGACGAGTTCGTGGATGCGGAGGCCGGTGCTGTAGAAGGTTTCGAGGATGGCGGCGTCGCGTGCGGGGCCCCATTTGGGGGCGCGCTGGTCTTTGGGGAGGGAGAGTGGGAGGGCGAGGAGTTCCTCGATCTGGCGGAGTGTCAGGACGACCGGGAGGGAACGGGAGGTTTTGGGGAGCTGGACGTCGTCGAGCGGGCTGAGGGGGAGGGCGTGGCGGCGGACGAGGAATCGGTAGAAGCTGCGGAGTGCGGAGAAGTGGAGGCGGATGGTGGCGCGGCTGAGGGAGGCCTTCATGAGCGTGAAGAGCCATGAGCGGAAGTCGTCGGAGGATACGGAATTCCAGTGCTGGAAGCGCGGGAATTCGCGGCGGAATTTCTGGAGGGCGTGGCAGTAGTTGACGAGCGTTAGGGGAGAGGCGTTCCGTTCTGCGGAGAGGAAGTCCATGAAGGCGTCCTCGAGCGGGTCGGGCGGGAGAGGGGTGGGATCCTGCGGTTTGGGGCGGCGGGAACTCTGGGGTTTGGATTTCACTGGGCCTTGAATTTGTGGAAAATCGGACGCGACGGGGTAATACAGCACATTGGGCGGGCAATTCGACTGAATCTTCGTTGCTTCTACGGAAAGTGAACGGCTATGGGATGGGATTAGCCGACGAGACCCATGCTGCCGCCTGTGATACCTGGATACACCCTGCAAGAGCCGCTTGGCCGAGGAGCGTTCGGGACTGTTTGGAAGGCGACGGGGAAGACGGGGGTGTGTGCGGTGAAGGTGCTGGAGGGCGGCGGGTGGCAGGCGAAGCATTTGAAGCGGAGTCTGGAGGACTTGAAGGCAGCGGGGCCGAGGAAGGATCTGCTGCCGGTGCTGGGGCACGGTCTGGGGGGGAAGGTGTCTTATGTTTGTCAGGCGCTGCTGCCTGAGGGCAGTGTGAGTTTTGAGCGACTGACGGCATTGCTGCCGGCGCATGAGTCGTGGATGCTGCTGGAGCATCTGGCTGGGGCGATGGCGTGGCTGCATGGGCGGGGGGTGGTGCATGCGGGGTTGAGTTCGTGGAATGTGTTTGTGGCGGCGGGGGCGGATGACGAGCCGCAGGTGTTGGTGGGTGATGTGGGGCAGGGATGGATTGAGGGGCCGCCGCCGGGGCGGTTGCAGCGGCAGGCGGCGTTTATTGCGCCGGAGTACTGGGTGGGTGGTGAGGTGAGGATGGAGAGAGGCGGGGCGTACGGGCGGGATGTGTATGCGTTCGGGGTGATCGCGTGGCGGTTGCTGAATGGCGGGTGGCCGCATGGTGGCGGGGTGTATGATCAATTACTGGAGGGTGCGGATGAGGCGGTGGAGTTGAGTGGGGCGGACATGGCGGAGTGGAAGCGGCTAGCGGTTCCTGGGGAGTGGGTTGGGGTGGCGGCGAACGAGGGAATTGAGGAGCGGCGGCGGATTGTGGAGCGGTGTCTGGCGGCGGATGAGGGGGAACGGTTTGCGAGCATGGAGGAGGTGGATGACGCGTTGCGTGCGAGTCTGACGGTGGACGGCCAGGTGCGGATGGGGGCGGAAGAGCCGGAGCGCGGGGCGGTGGTCAGGAAGAAGCGTTGGGGGCGCGGAGTGAAGGCGGAGAAGGTGGAGAAGCCTGTGGACGAGAAGAAGGAAGTGGAGGTGAAGGTGGAGAAGGAAGTTAGGGAAGTTAAGAAGGAGATTGAGACGCCGGTGGCGGCGGTGCCGGTGGTGAAAGCTGTCGAGGCGGTGAAAGCCGGAGCGGATGAGGAGGTTGATGAGGTGGTTAGGGTTCCGGCGGGTGGTGATGGGGCGGGGTGGTGGAAGGATGCGGTGGGGCGGCATGGGTCGTGGCCTGCGATGACGGTGCTGGCGCTGATTGGGAGTGTGAGTGCGGTGAGTTACGGGTTGGTGCAGTATGCTGGGCGGCGGGGTGTGGAGAAGGAGTTGGCGGCGTTTCGTCGGACGGTGCCTGATGTGGAGGCGGTGGTGGCGCAGTCGCGGCGGGAGGTGGAGGAGGCGCGGCAGATGGCGCGGACGGCGGATGAGCGGGGGGCGGCGGCGGGACGGGCGGAGGTGGCGGATTTGCTGGGGAAGCTGCTGGCGAGTCGGCCGGTGGACGGGGTGACGATGGATGCGTGGCGGACGGCGGTGAGGCCGGTGGTGGTGGAGGCGGAGAAGTTGTTTGGTGGAGCGGCGGTGGCTCCGACGGACCGGAGGTCGGGGTTGCTGCTGGCGAGGATGCGAGCGGCGCTGGGGAATGAGGCGGAGGCGTTGCCGTTGCTGGAGAAGCTGGCGCGGGACATTGCGCAGGCGTCGTCGGGGGCTGGGGAGGCGGAGATGAAGGATTTGATGCCGTTGAAGGCGGAGGCGGAGGCGTTGTCGGGGTCGATTCTGATGGAGCAGGGGAGGACGGCGGAAGCGCTGCCGCATTTGCAGGAGGCGTCGGCGGCGTTTGACCGGTGGCAGGTGGATGCGCCGGAGGAGACGGCGCTGCCGCCGTTGTATGCGCGGAATTTGCTATATGAGGCGAGGGCGCTGGCGGGTCGGGATCAGAAGGACGAGGCGCGGACGCGACTGATGAGGATTCCGTCGCTGGCTGGGAGTGATGGGAAGACGGACCCTGAGGGTTGTTTTGTGCTGGCGGATGCGAAGTACGAGCTGGCGATGCTGGAGGGGGAGTCTGGGAAGGCGATTGAGGGATTGAATGCGAGTCTGGATCTGCTGATTGCCTATGATAGGGATGTGGACAGCAGGTCGATGGCGTGTCGGTCGCGGATGGCGCGCGGGTTTCTGGCGCTGGGCCGGTTGATAGCGAAGAGTGAGAATCCGATGGAGGCGACGGATGCGTTCCGGCAGAGTGTGGAGCTGGATACGGAGCTGATGCGGGAGAACCCGGATTCGGCGGTGTTCAAGCTGAGGCTGGCGGAGACGTACAATGAGGTGGCGACGCTGATTCATGATGCGAAGCGCGGGGCTGAGGGGGCGAGGGAGGCGCTGGCGTACCAGGATTACTCGATCTCGTTCCTGACAAAGTTGAGGGATGCGGCACCGTTGGACAACGGGATCCGTCGGGCGCTGGCTGGGTCATTGGTATTGAATGGCGAACTGCAGGCGGCGGCGGGGAATGCGGGGACGGCGATGAAGCGGTTTGAGGAGACGGTGGCGCTGGTGGAGAAGCTGACTGCGGAGCCGTCACTGGCTGCGGGCGAGCGATTGGAGGTGCAGCGGCATGCGGCGCGGGCGCTGGCGATGGGCGGGGAGTTGAGGGAGAAGGAAGGGAAGCGGCGGGAGGCGATGGAGGATTATGTGAAGGCGGAGACGATGTGGGGAGTGGCTGCGCCGGAGAGCGAGGAGGATCAGGTGCTGGCGGCGAAGGTGAAGGAGCGGGTGGCGAAGCGCGGAGGGAAGCAGTGAGGAAATGTTATGAGTGACGCGGGGATCAGCATTCAGGTGAACGGAGATCGGCGCGTAGTGCCGGTCGGGCAGACGGTGAGTGGGCTGCTGGAGACGGTGGGGCTGGCGGGGCGACCGGTGGTGGTGGAGCGGAACGGGGCGGCGTTGTTTCCGCGGGAGTTTCCGGTGACGCGGCTGGAGGAAGGGGACCGCGTGGAGATTGTGAGGGTGGTGGCGGGCGGCTGAGGCCCCGGGGTGCTGCGGCTGAGGCCAGCTGAGTAATGGTCAGCGGGCAGGCGGGAGGATTTCGACGATGTCAGCGAAGACGATGCCGTCGGGGAAGGAGAGGGCGTTGCAGCGGCCGCAGAGCCGGTCGCCGGGCTGGCAGTCGAGGAGGGTGGCGATGTGAGGGTCGGCGTCGATTTCGAAGTAGGCGCGGGGAGCGCTGACGTGGGGGATGGCGGCGTCTTCGAGGATGGCACCGAGGGGTGCGGAGCCGGAGGTGATGCGGTCGCGGACATCCTGAGTGAAGCCGTCGAGGTGGATGCCGATGGCACCGTATTCGACGGGGGAGCGGTCGCGATCTCTGGTTAGGACGACCTTGCGCATGACGTAGTCTGCGGAGAGGTCGGCGGAGACGACGGTGAGGCTGATGGGGGATTTGTGAAAGGCGCGGAGGCGCGGCGTCATGTCCGAGGGGTGGACGAGGAGATGGCGTGCGGGTTCTGGCATTTCGTCACCGCTGATGAAGTCGACGAGCGGGAGGACGAGGCCATCGCGGGCGTAGAAATAGAGGAGCGGCATGAGCAGATCGAGCTGCTCGGACTCAGGTGTAGCGGGCATCGCGGTGCTGCGGGAGGAAGAAGTCGTGGAGGAGACGGTCGACCTGCATGAGGCCATCGCGTGTTAGGGAGATGGAGTCGCCGTCGACGCTGCCGAAGCCGCCGGCGGTGAGGGCGGCGAGTTGTGGTGCGAAGCGGGAGCGTGGGTCGATGCCGTAGCGCTGGATGTAGTAGTCTGCGGAGACGCGGCCGAGTTTGAGGCGGAGGATGAATTCGCGGACGAAGCGTTCTTCGTGGGTGGTTTCGTGGGCGCGGAACCATGGGATGCGGCCGCTGTCGACGAGCATCTGATAGGGGAGGATGTCGGCGTGGTTCTGCATGTGAACGCCGTCGAGGATGCCGAAGGAGGCGACGCCGAGAGGGAGGAGGTCGGCGCCGCTCCAGAGACTGTCGCGGTAGACGAACTTGGTGGTGTCCGGGTTTTTGACGACGGTGGTGGCGCTGGTGACGGTGTAGCCTGCGGCTTCGAAGGCTGCGAAGGCTTCGGTGACCCAGCGGCGTTTGACTGGCCAGTCGGCGACGGGGGCGGTGAGTTTGCCGGCCGCGCGCATTTCCTTGTAGATGGTGGTATTGTAAGGGATCTCCATCTGGTAGATGGTTAGCGAGTCGGGCTGGAGGGCGAGGGCTTTTTCGATGCAGCGCTGCCAGTTGGCGTCGGTTTCCTCGACCATGCCTGCGATGAGGTCGATGTTGATCTGGGGGAAGCCGATGCTGCGGGCGTGGGAGTAGGCGCGTTCGATTTCGCCGGAGCGGTGGGCGCGGCCGTTGATTTCGAGGATGTGGTCGTCGAAGTTTTCGACGCCGAGGCTGAGTCTGGTGATGCCGAGGGCGCGGATGGCGTCGAGTTTTTTTTCTGTGAGGGTGCCTGGTTCTGCTTCGAAGGCGACCTCGACGGCCTCGTCCCATGGGAAGAGGTCCTTCATGCGGTTGGTGAGGTCGGTGAGCTGAGGGACGGAGAGGTAGGAGGGGGTGCCGCCGCCGAAGTAGATGAACTGGGGTTTGCGGCCGTGGATGTAGGGTTTGGCGGCGAGCATTTCCATTTCGCGGACGCCTGCGCTGAGGTAGCCTTTGATTTCGTCGGCGTTTTTGTCAGTGTAGACGCGGAAGTAGCAGAAGTGGCAGCGTTTGCGGCAGAAGGGGACGTGGAAGTAGAGGCCGAGCGGTCTGCCGGGGTCGGGGGATTTTTCGAGGACGGCGAGGGCTGGGGTGACTTCGTCTTTGGTCCAGAAGGAGAAGGGCGGGTAGTTGGCGACGAAGTAGTTGCCTGCGGCGGTTTGGTCCGAGGCTGGAGGGGAGCCTTGGGCGGGAGGCGCGGCGATTGGAGGGGTCATGGAACTCACGGGGTAACGTGGGGTGAGAAGCGGGATCTTTCAAGTTGAGGTGGAGGGAGGTGGAAAGAGGAGAAAAGAGGTTGCGAGGAGGAGGGGGCGGTGTTACTTTGTCCCGCAAAGCAAATATCGTATGGAGATTCCGCAGACATCGATGGAGGCAGCCGAGCAGTTGAGGGCGATACGGTCGTTGATGGAGCGATCGACGGTGTACCGTGCGATATCTGCGCCTGCGGCGCTGGTGGCTGGTTTGGTGGCGCTGGGGTTGAGTGGGTGGCAGTGGGGACGTGAGGGGATGGGTGGCGAGCGGTTTATGGTGGAGTGGCTGGTGGTGCTGGTGGTGATGTCTGTTTTGAATGTGGAGTTGTTGAGGCGGAGTGCGGCTGGGCGTGGTGAGCCGTTTGTTTCGGCGGGGATGAAGCTGGCGTTGCGGGCGATTGCGCCGCCGATGATTGGGGGGTTTGTGTTGAGTGTGGTGGCGGTGTGGCGCGGGGATGGCGGGGTGGAGGCAGCGGGGATGTGGATCTTGTTTTACGGGTTGGGGCTGCTGGCGGCGGCGAGTTTTGCGCCGCGGTCGATGAAGTGGCTAGGGCGTGCGTTTTTCGGGGCTGGATTGGTGTGTTGTGTGGTGTTGCCGCGGGTGGGAGGTGCGGGGCATGCGGCGGCGGTGGGGAGCATGGCGGTGACGTTCGGGATGTTTCACGTGGTGTATGCTGCGGCGGTTTTTGTTGCGTCGCGGGCGAGCCGGGCAGACAAGGCGGGAGGGGCATGATAGATTTTTCCCAGATAGATAAGACGATCCACGAGAAGGGACGTCTGGCGATCATGACGCTGCTGGCGGGGCGGGCGGAGTGGGCGTTTCAGGATTTGAAGGCGGAGCTGGGGATGAGTGACGGGAATCTGATCACGCATCTGAGGAGTTTGTTTAAGGCGGGGTATGTATCGGAGACGCGGGAGATGAAGCATCGGCCGCAGACGAGGTATGCGCTGACGGAGGCTGGGCGGGAGGCGTTCACGAGGTATCTGGGGATTCTTGAGGCGATTGTGAGGCAGGCGCGGGAGTGAGTTTTTTTGGGCGCGGACTTTGTCGCGCAAAGCAATTAACACCAACCATGAGAATGAAATGAGCATGAAGATTACTTTAGCCAGGCATTACGGGATGTGTTTTGGGGTGAGGGATGCGTTGAAGGCGGCGGAGGAGGCGGCGGGTGCGGGGCCGTTGACGGTGCTTGGGGAGCTGGTGCACAATCCTGTGGTGGAGGAGAGGATGAGGGGGTTGGGGGTGAGGCGTGGGCGGCTGGAGGCGGTGGGGGAGAGCGGGACGGAGCGGGTGATGATAACGGCGCACGGGGCATCGGACGGGGTGCGGGCGGGATGGGAGGGGGCTGGGTATCGGGTGGTGGACACGACGTGTCCGCTGGTGAAGCGGGCGCATCGGGCGCTGGCGGTGCTGGTGGCGTCCGGGTGTCATCCTGTGGTGATCGGGACGGCTGGGCATGTGGAGGTTAGGGGATTGACTGGGGATTTTCCGGGGGCGACGGTGGTGGAGACGGAGGCTGATCTGGCGGGGTTGCCTGAGGCGGCGCGGTATGGGGTGGTGAGCCAGACGACACAGCCGAAGCGGTATGTGGAGGGGATGGTGGCGGCGCTGCGGCGGGCGCGGCCGGGGTCGGAGGTGGAGTTTCGGGACACGGTGTGTCAGCCGACGAAGGACCGGCAGACGGCATTGGAGGAGTTGTGTCAGGGGAACGAGGTGGTGATTGTGGTGGGAGGGCGGCACAGCAACAACACGCGGCAGCTGGTGGAGACGGCGCGGCGATTGGGGAAGGCGGCGTGGCAGGTGGAGACGGCGGCGGATTTGAGGGTCGAGTGGTTTGAGGGGGTGGAGCTGGTGGGGGTGACGGCGGGGACGTCGACGCTGGAGGAGACGGTGAGCGGGGTGGTGGCGGGGATTCGGGCGATGGAGGCGACCAATGGGGAGAGGTTTGGGGAGCGGGTGGCGGGTTGAAGCGCGGGTGAAATCCGGGATTGCAAGGTGGGGAGGCGGGGCATGGTGGCTGTTCTAAGAAACTCACATGGTTGCCTTTGATTTTGTCGTGGTTGGAACCGGCATTGCCGGGTTGTCGTTTGCGCTGGACGCGGCGCGACACGGGCGGGTGGCGGTGCTTTCTAAGAAGGGGGCGGGGGAATCGAATACGGCGTGGGCGCAGGGTGGGGTGGCGTGTGTGATGGGGGAGGATGACAGTTTTGACCTGCATGTGGCGGACACGCTGGATGCGGGGGCTGGGTTGTGCCGGGAGGAGGTGGTGCGGACGATTGTGGGGGAGGGACCGGCGCGGATGGCGGAGCTGATTGAGCTGGGCGTGAGGTTTGACGGGAGCGGGGAGGGGGCCGGGCGGGTGGTGAATCTGGGTCGGGAGGGCGGGCATACCCGGCGGCGGATTCTGCATCACGGGGACACGACGGGGCGGGAGATTGCGGAGCGGTTGCTGGAGCGGGCGCGGGAGACGGCAGGGATCGAGTTTTTCGAGGAGCATTTTGCGATTGATCTGATCACGGCTGGGAAGTTAGGGTATGCGACGGAGGACCGGGTGCTGGGGCTTTATGTGCTGAATGAGCGGAGCGGGGAAGTGATCACGTTCCGGGCGGACCGGGTGGTGCTGGCGACGGGAGGATGCGGGCGAGTGTATCAATACACAACGAATCCGGTGATTGCGACGGGGGACGGGGTGGCGATGGCGTGGCGTGCGGGAGCGACGATTGCGAACATGGAGTTTGTGCAGTTTCATCCGACGTGTCTGTATCATCCGTCGGTGAAGAATTTTCTGATTACGGAGGCGATGCGAGGGGAAGGCGGGGTGCTGATTGGAGCGGACGGGAAGGAGTTCATGGAGAAGTATGATGTCAGGGGATCGCTGGCTCCGCGGGATATTGTGGCGCGGGCGATTGACCGGGAGATCAAGCGGACGGGGAATCCGTGTGTGTATCTGGACATGCGGTCGAAGGATGCGGGGTTTCTGCGGGAGCGGTTTCCGAACATTTATCAGACGTGTCTGGAGGCGGGGCTGGATATCACGAAGGAGCCGATACCGGTGGTGCCTGCGGCGCACTATCAATGTGGGGGGGTGCGGACAGATGTGAATGGATCGACGAGCCTGCGGGGGGTGTATGCGGTGGGGGAGGTGGGATGCACTGGGTTGCACGGGGCGAACCGGCTGGCGAGCAATTCGCTGCTGGAGGGCGCGGTGGTGGGGCGGCGTGCGGTGGTGGACATGGTGCGGCGGAGTCCGCTGGGGCAGGTGCCGGGCGTGGCTCCGGTGATTCCGGCGTGGCGTGCGGGAAATGTGACGGACGTGGACGAACTGGTGGTGATTTATCACAACTGGGACGAGATCCGGCGGCTGATGTGGGATTATGTGTCGATTGTGAGGACGACGAAGCGGCTGCAGCGTGCGGCGACGCGGCTGAGGAATCTGCAGCGGGAGGTGCAGGAGTTTTACTGGAATTTCAAGATCACGCCGGAGCTGCTGGAGTTGCGGAATCTGGTGCAGGTGGCGGCGCTGATTGTGGACAGCGCGCAGTCGCGGCATGAGAGCCGGGGATTGCACTGCACGCTGGATTATCCGGAGACGGATTCCCGGTGTCTGGACGACACGGTGCTGCGGCGGGTTTTGTGAGGAAAGGAGATGATTATGATACCCTGCGGGATACTGACAATTTCCGACCGCGCGGCGGCGGGCGCTTATGATGACCTTGGCGGCCCTGCGGTGCGGGAGGCGGCGCAGGCGCTCGGGTGGAGTGTGGTGGCGGAGGGATTGGTGCCGGATGATCTGGAGGCGATCCAGGTGGCGGTGCGGTCATTCATTGCGCAGGGTTGCGAGCTGGTGCTGACGACTGGGGGGACGGGGATCGGGCCGCGGGATGTGACGCCGGAGGCGGTGCGGGGGATGATGCGGGTGGAGCTGCCGGGGTTCGGGGAGGCGATGCGGATGGTTTCTTTCGCTGCGCTGCCGAATGCGATTCTGTCGCGGAGTCTGGCGGCGGTGGTGGATGATGCGCTGGTGATCACCTTGCCAGGGAAGCCGAGCGGGGCGGTGGAGTGTCTGAAGATTGTGGCGGCGGCGGTGCCGCACACGGTGAAGGTGGCGCGGCGGGTGCCGACGTCGTGCTGAGAGGGGATTTGAAATTTGAGATGGGGCTTGTTGGGAGAGGGTTGTTGAACCGCAGATGGCGCAGATGGACGCAGATGGGATGGTTTGAGGGAAAGGGGGGACCCCGTACGG
>CANHUG010000105.1 GCA_947462995.1 Verrucomicrobiales bacterium
CGCAGTCCTCCCTCGAAACAAGGCGTCCCTCACGCACCGCCGCATTCAGCGCCTCATCAGGCCCGCGATCCCCCACCGCATACGCAATCGCAAACGCCATCTCCCGCGGCGTCAGCATGCGCCGCCCATCTCCATCAGGCCCGCCTCCGCCAAATTCCATCCGGTACAGAAACTCCGACTCCAGCAGCACCGCCTGCAGCATCTGACGCAATCCCTCCGCATTCCCCGCTAACTCCACCGCTCCCTTCGTCAGCTCCGTATAAGCCCCCAGTTCATCCACCGTCGGCTCCCGCCGCAGCACACGCTCAAACTGCGTCCGGATCGCCTCATGAATCTCCTCAACCGTCGGTGCCGCCTTCTTAACCACGATCACCTCGAACGCCTTCGCCGTCACCGGCGAAAACCGGTCCGCCTTGTTCTCGAACTCATCCGCCTTCATCTCCCCCGCCTTCACCCGCGCCGACCGGATCTGCTTCCGCGAAATCCACTCCGCATTCGTCAGCATCGTCACCAGATGTCCCCCATTCAGCACCGCAAGGTCATAGTCCCTCACCCCCGAATGCTCGGGCAATGCCATCGGAATCGTTAGCCCCCGAAACCCATTCTTCGCACCCTCCCGACCCCGCGCATCAAGATCAAACACATCACAGACCCGCTGCAGAAAAATCTGCGGATTCACCAGCCACCGCCGCCCCGCCGTAAACGCCTTCCCACCGCCGTCGCCACCCCCGAACAACAATTCGTGATCCACCCAATTCCCCGCCTCCGGCGCACTTCGCTTCGCATCCAACCCTGACGCATTCTCCCGTCGCAACTCCCCCTGCACCCACTCGAACAACGTCCGCCTTTCCTCCCCCGACGGCTGCCGCTTCCCCTCCGGCGGCATCATCCCGAAAAACAGCTGCCCCTCCACCCGGTTCAGCACATGCAGCATCGCCGCTTTACCCATCGTCTCCATCCCGTCAAACCTCACACCCGCCTCCGCTTCCTCACCCTCATGGCAATCCACACAGTATTCCTTCATCACCGCCCCGACCTCAGCCGGAACCACCACATCCTCCGCCCCGCAAGGCAACAAACTAACAGCCATCAACAGCGGCGGCAGCATCACGATCGGAATCTTCATAAGGCAATTCAGTCAGTCAAACAGCACATCAGCTTTCCTGCCGTTTAACATCCGCATTCCATCACCTCACACGCCCACCAGTTCCTTCAGCGCCACCCCTCCGTTCGTCACCCGCCGCGGCCGCTGCAGGCTGTCCAGAAACTCTCCCGCCGGATCAACCCCCAGCAGATGAAACACCGTCGCCGCCAGATCCGCAGGCCTCACCGGCCGATCCTCCGGCAACGCCCCGATCCGGTCACTCGCCCCAATCACCTGCCCGCCACCAATCCCCGCACCCGCCATCACCACCGAAAACACCGATCCCCAGTGATCACGCCCGCCATTCGCATTGTGCTTCGGTGTCCGCCCGAACTCACCCATCGCCACCACCAGCGTCTCTTCCAGCATCCCCCGCTGATGCAGATCATTCACCAGCGTCGCAAAAGTCCTGTCAAACTGCGGACACAGCACGTTCCTCACCCGCCCCGCATTGTCCGCATGCGTGTCCCACAACGGACTCCCCTTCACTTCCTTCCCCTCCTCCTCCCTCGGCCAGTTCACCTGCACTAACCGCGTCCCTGCCTCCACCAACCGCCGCGCCAAAAGCACGCTCTGCCCGAACTTGTGCCCGCCATACGCCTCCCGCAAAACCGCCGGCTCCCGCTCCAACGCAAACGCCGCCCGGCTCGCATCCGAATGCAGCAGATCAAACGCCCGCTGCTGCATGTCCCCCATCTCCGTCACCACCCCGCTCCTCACCCCGGCCGCAAAATGCCCGTCCATCTGCCGCAGCAGATCAAACCGCTCCTCCAGCCGCACACTCGTTAGGCTCTCCTCCAGCGTCAGTCCCTCAATCCTCATCGGCAACCGCTCCGGCGCACACTTCATCAGCGTCGGATGCCACTTCGATCCCATAAAACCGCCATTCTGCCCAGGCCACACAATGTGCCCGTCATTGTAAATCTCATCCGGCAGCGCCACCGACGACAACGGCGACCGCTCGCTCGGCTTCATCGCCCCCACCACCGCCGCCAGACTCGGCCAATCCTCAGGCCCAGGCGGCACGTTCTCCGCCTTGCTCGCCGGTTCATACCCCGTCAGCATGTACGCCCCACTCGTCGAGTGCGAATGAATGTCCGTGCACATGCTCCGGATCACCGCCAGATGATGCGCCACCTTCGCCGTCTCCGGCAATGTCTCGCAAAATTGCATCCCCGGCACCGTCGTCCGGATCGCCCGAAATCCCGCCCGCACATCCGCAGGAGCATCAGGCTTCGGATCAAACGTCTCATGCTGCGGCGGCCCGCCACTCAGAAACAACACAATGCACGACTTCGCCCGACCGAACGTCGCCCCCTTCGCCACCCCGCCCGACGCCATCACCCGCCTACCCATCAACCCACTCAACCCCAATCCAAACGCCCCAAGCCCACCCGCTCGCAGCCACTCGCGTCGCGTTTTAATCATGGATCCTCGCATCATCCCCCAAACTCACCACTCACCCGCCCACCGTCAAGCCCCGCCCCACCCGCTTCCATGGCCCTCCCATCCCCTCCTTACCTCTTCCTCTCCACCCACGCCCCCCCTCCCGCTCCATCAGTCCCTCCTCCGTCCCCTGTCTTGACGCCGCCCCTGCCCCATGCACCTTGAACCCCCTATGAGTTCAAGGAAGAAGTCCCCTGCCTCCCCCGCCCCCTCCGACACACGCAAGTTCTCCAGCCAATTGGTCGACGGCCCGGAACGCGCCGCCTCCCGCGCCATGCTCCACGCCGTCGGCTTCAAACGCGCAGACTTCAAAAAAAGCCAGGTCGGCATCGCCAGCACATGGAGCCAGGTCACTCCCTGCAACATCCACATCGATAAGCTCGCCCTCGAATCCGCCAAAGGCGTCGACGCGGCCGGCGGTAAAAGCGTCATCTTCAACACCATCACCATCTCGGACGGCATCTCCATGGGCACCGAAGGCATGAAATACAGCCTCGTCTCCCGCGAAGTCATCGCCGATTCCATCGAAACCGTCGCCGGATGCGAAATGTTCGACGGGCTCGTCACCATCGGCGGCTGCGACAAAAACATGCCCGCCTGCGTCATGGCCATGGCCCGCCTCAACCGCCCCAGCGTCTTCGTCTACGGCGGCACCATCAAACCAGGCTGCCACGACGGCCGCGACGTCGACATCGTCTCAGTCTTCGAAGCCGTCGGCCAGCACGCCAGCGGCAAAATCTCCGACGCCACCCTCGCCGACATCGAACAGTGCTCCATCCCCGGCCCAGGCTCCTGCGGCGGCATGTACACCGCCAACACCATGGCCAGCGCCATCGAAGCCCTCGGCCTCTCCCTCCCTAACTCCTCCGCCCAAGCCGCCGTCAGCGACGAAAAAATGATGGACTGCTTCGACGCCGGTGCCGCCGTAATGCACCTCCTCAAGCGCGGCATCAAACCCTCCGACATCCTCTGCCGCGAATCCTTCCTCAACGCCATCACCGTCATCACCGCACTCGGCGGCAGCACCAACGCCGTCCTCCACCTCCCAGCCATGGCCCACGAGGCCGGCATCAAACTCTCCATCGACGACTTCCAGAAGGTCGGCGCCCGCACCCCCGTCCTCGCCGACCTCAAACCTTCCGGCAAATACGTTATGTGGGAACTCGTCCGCATCGGCGGCACGCTCCCGCTCATGAAAATGCTCCTCGAAGCCGGCCTCCTCGACGGCAAGGTCATGACCGTCACCGGCAAAACCCTCGCAGAAAATCTCGCAAAGGTCAAACCCTACCCAAAAGGCCAGGAGGTCATCCGCCCGCTCTCCAACCCCATCAAAAAAGACGGCCACCTCGCCATCCTCTACGGTAATCTCGCCCCTGGCGGCGCCGTCGGCAAAATCAGCGGCAAGGAAGGCAACCGCTTCAGCGGCAAAGCCCGCGTCTTCGACAGCGAAGAAGACTCCATGAAAGCCATCACCAAAGGCAAAATCAAAGCCGGTGACGTCATCGTCATCCGCATGGAAGGCCCCCGCGGCGGCCCGGGCATGCGCGAAATGCTAGGCCCCACCAGCGCCGTCATGGGCATGGGCCTCGGCAAGGATGTCGCCCTCATCACCGACGGCCGCTTCAGCGGCGGCAGCCACGGCTTCGTCGTCGGCCACATCACCCCGGAAGCCTTCTCCGGCGGCCCCATCGCCATCATCAAAAACGGCGACCCCATCACCATCGACGCCGCCAAACGCAAAATCACCCTCGACCTCCCGGAATCAGAAATCTCCGCACGGCTCGCCGCATGGAAACAACCCAAACCACGCTACACCCGCGGGGTCCTCGCCAAATTCGCTAGGCTCGTCTCCACCGCCTCCGAAGGAGCCGTCACCGACAAGGGGCTCTGACCTCGCCCCTCCTCCTCCCAACCCATGCGCCTCCGCTCCGCCGTCCTGCTCCTCTCCCTCGCGGTCCCTCCCGCCGCACCGGGGCAGTCCCGTCAGAGCACGCCCAAAACACCTAACACCTCAACTCCCTCGCAGCCAAAGCCCGCGCCGTCCACACCCGTGGACACGCGGGCTGCCGCTCAGGCCCTCCGCGACAAACTCCCCGACGTCGCCGCCGCCCGTCTCTCAAAACTCCTCGCCTCCGCCAAAAGCCCGCAACCCGCCGCACGGCTCCTCCTCACCGAAGCCCTCGTCCGCTCAGGCCTCCACGCCGACGCCCTCCGCGAAGCCGCCCACCCAGACCTCAAAGGCCTCCCCGACGCCGCCTTCTGGCAAGGCATCGCCCTCTCAGGCCTCGGCCGCTGGAACGACGCCCTAACCGCCCTCGCCACCCTCCCACCCGAGGGCTTCCCGTGGGCCACCGAAGCCGCCTTCTCCCGCGCCTCCATCACCGCCGCCGCAGGCGACCCCGACACCGCCGTCGCCACCCTCACACCCTTCCTCACAAATCCCGCCCCCGACACCGCCGCCCGCGCCCGTCTCTGGTCCGCTGAATTCCAGCTCGCCGCCAACCGCCCCACCGAAGCCGCCGCTCTCATCGCCCCACTCTCCTCTCCACCCCCAGCCTTCTCCGCCCCGCTCCGCTACCTCCGCGCCCGTCTCGCCCTCGCCGCAGGCAAACCCGAAGACGCCCTCACCGAATTCGACGCCCTCGCCGACGGCGGCCGCGGCATCACCCCCCAACTCCAGCACGCCGCCATGCTCGGCATGGCCCGCTCCCTCGCCGCTCGCAACCAACCCGACGAAGCCCTCGGCGTTCTCGAAAAACTCATCGGCCAATCACCCCCGCCCGCCCGCTCCACGCTCGTCACCGCCTTCGACGAATTCAGCCGTCTCAACCGCCCGCCCCGCGCCGAAGCCGACAGCTACCTCCGCGGCTGGGCCGAATCCGATCAGCCTGACCTCCGCACGCTCGCCAGCCTCGCCAAAGCCGCAGCACTCGAAGCCGCCGGCAAACCCGCCGACGCCCTCGCCATCTGCCGCAATCTCTCCGCCTCCAACTCCGGCAGCGCTCTCCTCCCGTGGATCATCCTCCAGGAAGCCCGCACCGCCCTCGCCGCCGGTGACCGCACCGCCGCCTCCCGCACCCTCACCACCCTCGAACCACTCGCCGCCACCCCCGTCCTCCGCGCATGGTGCTCATGGCTCAAAGGTGTCACCGCCTACGACGACGCCAAATTCACCGCCGCAGCCGCCGCCTTCACCGCCGCCGCTCGCGACGCCGCAGAACCAGAAGCTCGCACCGCCGCCGCATGGAACGCCGCCGTCGCCGAGCTCCGCTCCGGGATCCTCGACCCAGCCGAACCGCTCCGCATCATCGACGGCATCAACACCCCAGCCGCTCGCACCGCCGCCGCAGAATTCCACCTCGAACGCGCCCTCTACCTGGCCGCCACAAGCAAGGAAGGTGCCCGCGATTCCCTCAAAGCCTTCGTCGACGCCCTCCCCGGCCACCCCAGACACTTCGACGCCCTCACCGCTCTCGTCGAACTCTCCCTAACTGAACAGCCGCCCGCCCCCAAAGCCGCTCAGCAATGGGCCCGCGCCGCCTCCACCGCCGCTGTCGCCCCCGCCGAAAAAGAAACCGCCGCATGGCTCGAGGTCCGCGCCACCGGTGCCGTCTCCGGCGACGACGCCCTCGCCCAGGCCGCCACCACCTTCATCGCAGCATTCCCAGAATCCTCACGCCGCAGCCCCCTCCGCATGCAGCTCGGCGAAATGCAGTTCCGCCGCCAGAACTTCGCCGCAGCACGCCAGTTGTTCGAATCCCTCGCCAAGGACGACCCGCTCCACCCCCTCGCCGAAGCCGCTCTCTTCTGGGCCGGTAAAGCCGCCCTCCTCTCCCTCGGCCAGAAATCCGAAAACGACGCCATCGCCCTCTGGGAAGAGGTCCATAAACGCAACGGCCCCCTCAGCCTCGAAGCCCGTCTCCAGGTCGCCCTCGTCACGCTCCGCCGCGGCGATCACGCCGCCACCCTCCAATACCTCGCCGGTATCCTCGAACACTCCCCGCCACCAGACCCATCCGTCCGCTTCCAGGCCCTCTGCCTCCGCGGCGAGGTCCTCGTCGCCCAGAACGCCGCCCCGGACAAAATCAAGGACGCCATGGCCGCCTTCGACGCCGTCGCCGCAGACCCAGCCGCCTCCACCGTCTGGAAACACGAAGCCATCGTCCGCAAAGGTGTCTGCCTCGAACAACTCAAGCGCTCCACCGACGCTCTCGACGCCTATCACCTCGTCCTCAGCGCCCCACCCGCCGCAGAAGGCCCCGAAGAATACTGGTTCCACCGCGCCGGCGAAAAAGCCCTCCGGCTCCTCGAATCCAACGGAAAATTCGAAGAAGCCGTTGAGATGGCCAAGAAGATGTCCAAGGCTCCCGGCCCGCGCGGCCGCGCCGCGGCGGCGCTCGTCAGCAGACTCGCCCTCAAATACGGTATCTGGCTCGATGACGCCCCCGCCGCTCCTCCCGCACCCACTCCCCCCTGACCTTCGTTCCTTTTCCTTCCATTCCCTTCCACCCCCCTTCCCCCATGCCACACACCAAACTCTTCATCCCCGGCCCAGTCGAAGTCAGCGCCGCCACCATGGCCGCCATGACCCAACCCATGATCGGCCACCGCACCAAGGACTTCCAGAATCTCTACGGGCGCATCATGCCCATGCTCCAGCAGCTCTTCGTCACCTCCCAGCCCGTCTTCATCTCCACGTCCTCCGCATGGGGCGTCATGGAAGGCAGCATCCGCAACCTCGTCGCCAAAAAGGTCCTCAACTGCTGCTGCGGCGCCTTCTCCGACAAATGGTACGATGTCTCCCTCGCCTGCGGTAAACAAGCCGAAGCCCTCCGTGTCCCATGGGGCCAACCCATCACCCCGGAAGCCGTCGACGCTGCCCTCTCCAAAGGCGGCTTCGACGCCATCACCGTCGTCCACTCCGAAACCTCCACCGGAGTCCTCAACCCGCTCCGCGAAATCGCCGAGGTGGTCAGAAAATACCCCGACGTCCTCCTCATCACCGACACCGTCAGCTCTTTCAGCACGGTCCCCATCCCGTTCGATGAACTCGGCCTCGATGTCATGCTCCTCGGTGTCCAGAAAGCCCTCGCCCTCCCGCCAGGCATGGCCCTCTTCGCCGCCAGCAACCGCGCCTTCGAACGCGCCGCCTCCATCAACGACAGGGGCTACTACTTCGACTTCATCGAGTTCCGCAAAAACGCGGAAAACCTCATGACCCCTAGCACGCCGGTCATCCCGCTCATCTACGCCCTCGAATCCAAACTCAACGAAATCTTCGCCGAAGGGCTCGACGCGCGCTTCGAACGCCACGCCCGTCTCAACAGGCTCGTTCACGACTGGGTCGACCGCCACGGCTTCGGCTACCTCCCGCCAGACGGCTTCCGCTCCAAAGCCCTCACCTGCGTCCACAATACCCGCGAAATCGACACCGCCGCCTTCGTCTCCACCCTCAAAAAGGACTTCAACTTCGCCATCGACGGCGGCTACGGCAAAATCAAAGGCACCACGTTCCGTATTTCTAACATGGGCGACGAAACCGACGCCACCATGGCCGAACTCATCAGCGCCCTCGACGCCACCGCCGCCAAACTCGGCTTCTGACGCCGCCCCCATGCGCGACCTCCTGACAAACCCCGCATGGCAACCCGCTGACCTCGGGGTCCCGCTCCCGGATTCCCCCCACGCGGTCTCGGTCGCCATGCCGTCATGGCAGGATGTCATCGACTACGAAGAAGGCCGCCCGGAACTCGCCGCCAAACTCCAGTCAGGCTACCCGCGCTTCTTCTGCCACCCGCTCGTCACCGAACTCTTCAACACCACCGCCTCCCGCTTCGCCTCCGAGGGCGAAGGCTGCATCGTCTACCCCTCCCGCGCCTCCGCAGAACGCTGTCTCGCCTACGTCTCCGCCCGCTCTGATCTAACATTCCGCCTCGAAAACCTCCACGGCGCAGCCTGCGCCGTCGTCTTCCCGGAACCCGCCCGCAAGCTCGTCCGCGAATACTGGCGCTATTGCGGCGAAACCCTCAGCAGCCGCATGGCCGCTCACCTCCTCGCAGGTCACGGGCCTCCCACTCCGGAAATGGAATCCGCGGGCCGCTCCGCCCGACTCGCCATCCGCTCCCAACTCGCCGCCCT
Organism: Verrucomicrobiales bacterium; assembly: GCA_947462995.1. Lineage (GTDB taxonomy): Bacteria > Verrucomicrobiota > Verrucomicrobiia > Verrucomicrobiales > V1-33 > V1-33. The sequence continues at coordinate 8,729 of CANHUG010000105.1, forward strand.
CCACAGGGTCTCCCCGGAAGATGTCTTCCTCTTCCCCTCAGGCATGGCCGCCATCGCCGCAGCCCACCGGCTCGTCACCGCCGCCCTCCCAGGCCTCCCTTCGCTCCAGCTCGACTTCCCCTACGTCGACGCCCTCAAGGTACAGCAGGAATTCGGCAGCGGCGTTCGCTTCCTCGCCTCCACCGACGACTCCGCACTCGCAGAAATCCGCAGCCTCGCCGGCTCCCGCGCCATCTCCTCGGTCTTCTGCGAAATGCCTAGCAACCCGCTCCTCCGCAGCGCCCGGCTCAGCGCCTTCGCCCCCCAGCTCCGCAACGCCCGCATCCCTCTCGTCGTCGACGACACGGTCGCCAGCGTCGTCAGCATCCACGCCCTCCGCTTCGCCGACCTCGTCACCACTTCCCTCACCAAATCCTTCTCCGGCACCGGCGATGTCCTCGCAGGTTCCCTCGTCATCAACCCGGACTCCCCTCACCACGCCGCCTTCCGCGCCGCCATGGCCACGGAATCCCCGGACGATCTCCTCTGGTGCGAAGACGCCGTCGCCCTCGCCGCCAATGCCCGCGACTTCCCCGCTCGTGTCGTCCGCTCCCACACCAACGCCGCCGCACTCGCCGCATGGCTCGACCACCACCCAGCCATCGACTCAGTCTGGTATCCTCGCCACGGCGACGGTCTCGACGAAATCCTCCGCCCCGGCGCCGGCCGCGGCTGTCTCCTCTCCTTTACGCTCCGCAATCAGGACCTCACCCCGGTCGTCTACGACCGGCTCCGCGTCAGCAAGGGCCCCAGCCTCGGCACTAACTTCACGCTCTGCTGCCCCTACACACTCCTCGCCCACTACACCGAACTCGACTGGGCCGCCTCCTGCGGGGTCCCCGCCCGTCTCCTCCGCGTCAGCACCGGACTCGAAGACTCCGCCGACCTCATCGCCCGCTTCCGCGACGCCCTCGACGGTCTCTCCTGACATCTCCCGCCTCGGAACCCGCCGCCCTCACCGCGGCTCAATCAGCCCGCCCTGCGCCTCGTGCAGCGCTTCCAGCTCGCGCCCCCGCGCCCGCCGCAGCCACCGCACCACTTCCTCCGGCGCTCCATATCGCCCGTACGGCACAATCGCCACGCGCCCTCGCTCAAGGTCATCCGTGAAATTCCCGAACCGGTCGATCTTCCCCCGCACCGTCGGCATCACCAGCTCAAGATACCCACGGATCCCGCTCTGATCCGCATAGTTGTCCGCCAGTTGGTCAAACGGGCCGTCATGCCAGTCGTTCCGCCTAACCGATTCATCCGACACCGCCGCCAGCACCCGCCGCCCTCCCGCCTTCTCATCCCGGAAATACACAAACCCCGTCCGTCTCCCGATCTCCAATCCCTCCCCCAGCACATCAAACGGCTCCACCCGCTTCACCGCCGGATCCAGCACCCACACAAACGCCCGCCGCTCCACATCGCAAAGCAGCAGAAACCTCAACCCGCTCTCATCACACGTCCGCTCCACAAATCGCTCCCCCTCTCGCAACCACCGTCCCTCCGGAGGCACCTGCGACACCTCCCCGAACCGGAACCTCACCGTCTTCCCGCCATGCCTAACCACACACGCCATCGCGCCCTCGCACTTCACCTCCACCCCATCCCCCGCTCCAAACCACCGCGCTTTCGTCAGCACCTCCCGCTCCTCATCCAATCGCGCCACGCCCTCCACATACCCGAAACACAACTCTCCCCGCTCCCGCCTCCCCGACGCCAACCGCAAATTCCCCCGCAAGGTCCGCCCGCCCGTCTGCAGCTCCCAATAATAGTAATTCTCCGTCGGATACACCGTCACCTCATCCGGCAACGCCCCGAACACTACCCCGAACACCGCCACCGGATCCTCAGGATCAGGCCCCTCCCCATCCCATCCCGCTATCATCGGCCCATTCCACGTCA
>CANHUG010000106.1 GCA_947462995.1 Verrucomicrobiales bacterium
CCGGAACGGCTGCCACGCTGGGTCTTGCGGTACTTCACTCGACTTGGAATCATCGCCATACGCTAATTTCCTCTCTGTTGAATTGGTGAAATTGAATCTTCTCTGATTTTGATCAGGCAGTCGGTGCAGGAGCAGCCTCAGCTGGGGCCGCAGGAGCATCCCGGCGTGGCCCGCCCGGACCACGGAAACCACCACCCGGCCGGTTGTTCCCACCGCGATTGTTGCCGCCAGGTCCACGACGATCCCCATCCTTCCGCGGGCCGCGCTCGCGGCGAACCGCTCCGGATCCCACCACTTCGCCGTTCTCGTCCAGCTTGCGGTTGATCCACACCTTGATGCCGATCCGCCCATAAACCGTATGAGCTTCAGTAAATCCATAGTCCAACGGCGTCCGCAGGGTCTGCAGAGGCACCTTGCCCTCGCGATACCATTCGGCACGGGCAATGTCAGCACCGCCAAGACGACCCGCCACCCGAATCCGGATGCCCAGCGCCCCGAATTCCATCGAGGTCTGCACCGCACGCTTCATCGCGCGCCGGAAAGAAATCCGGCGTTCAAGCTGCACCGCCACATTCTCCGCCACCAGCTGCGCATCAAGCTCAGGCTGCTTGATCTCGAGAATGTCAATCTTCACCTGCTTGCCACCAGACATCTCGCTGATCGTCGAATTCATCAGTTCGATTTCCGAACCTTTCTTCCCGATCACCAGACCCGGACGCGCCGTGAACAGTGTCACCCGCACGCTGTTCCATGCACGCTCAATCGTGATGCGTGCCACCGCTGCCTGCTGCAGCTTGTTCTTCAGGTACTCGCGGATCTTGATGTCGCTGTGCAGGAACCCAGGGAAGTCCTGTTTCGTTGCGTACCATTTCGAACGCCAGTCTTTATTGACGGCGAGGCGGAAACCAATCGGATTGACTTTCTGTCCCATATATTTGTCGAAGAGTGAGCGGTGGCCGGCAATTATTCCTTGGTGACACCGTCGTTGCTGACGACCACGAGGATGTGACTGGTTGGCTTGCGAATCGAACCGGCCGAACCGCGGGCCATCGGTTTGATCCGCTTCTGCACCGGGCCCGTGTTCGCGACCGCGGTCTTCACGTAGAGCGAATCAACGCTCAACTCGAAATTGTGCTCGGCATTGGCAACTGCCGACTTCAGAGTCTTGCTGAAAAGCAGGGCCGCCTTCTTCGGCGTGAACGTAAGAATGTTCAGTGCCTCGGAGACAGGCAGACCTTGAATTTCGCGTCCGACTTGGCGCGCCTTGAGCGGCGAAATTCGGGCGTATTTAGTGAGGGCTTGGACGTCCATGGAATACTGGCTGACGGTTATTGTTCGGAAACTGGAGATTCGGTATGGGGACGAATGGCATCGCCCGCCTTGATGACTGATGTTGGGGAACCCGTGACAAGGATTCCCGCGAGTCGCTCGCGGAGATCAACCACGTAGCCGGAGGCAACGAGCTGCTCACCACGGACAATCTCGAGGGGTGTGCCTGGGCGGAGCCCTGACTGCCGCCCGCCGTTGATCACCGCAAGGGAAAGTTCAGGTTTATATGAAACCACGCGCGCAGCATCGAGCGGCACCGTAGCAGGCTGCGGGCGATTCACACCCGACGAAACCTTACCCGCGTTCGCCACGGCAGCCTCGAGCGCGGCCCGGGCAACCTCGCTCTGAGGATTGCTCAGTACCGCGGCACCGGCCTCGACGACTCGGTTGTGCGATTCCGTGATGGCACCCAACCCACGCTTGGCTGCAGACAACTCACCCAGTGCCTTCACTAGTCGTTCCTGCACCGCCCGCACTTCGGGCTTCAATGCCGCCACCCCAAGCGACTCCATTTGGAGACGCAGGCGCTCGAGTTCGGTTCGCAGCTCATTCACTTCAGCATTGGACGCCGCAAGGGCCTCCGCCGCCGCCTGAAGTTGCGTGGTCTGCACCGCTCCCGCTCCGGTTTCATCCGCATGCCCCACCCCGCACACACCCAGCCCGAGGGCAAGGAATGCACTGAGTTGATGCTGTATGCGGAGGAAACCCATCGGATTGAAGTCGCTGATCGCTTACTTGCTGACCTTCGCCGTGTGTGCGCCGTGACCCTTGAAGGTCCGCGTCGGGCTGAACTCACCAAGCTTGTGCCCGACCATGTTTTCGGTCACGTACACGCTGATGAAATCCTTCCCGTTGTGCACCATGAAGGTGTGCCCGACGAAGTCAGGCGTGATCATCGAGGCTCGCGCCCACGTCTTGATCGGTTTCTTCAGCGGCGTCTCATTCATCTTGTCGATCTTGATGAGAAGCTTCTGATTGACGAAAGGTCCTTTTTTGAGGGAACGGCCCATAGTTGCAAATGGTCAGTGTGAAGTTGGAAGGGCTCAGCCGTTCTTTTTGGCGTTGCGGCGTTGAACAATCAATCGGTCGGTCTGGTGACGGAGCTTCCGGGTCTTCTGACCCTTCGCATGCCCCCATGGGCTCAACAAGTGCTGGCGGCCACCACCGGACTTGGAACGACCCTCACCACCACCGTTCGGGTGATCAACAGGGTTCATCGTCATCCCGCGGACTGTCGGACGGACACCCAGCCAACGCGTACGTCCAGCCTTGCCCGAAACCACATTCATGTGCTCGCTGTTCCCGATCGTCCCGATCGTTGCGTAGCACAGTGTGTGCACTCGGCGGATTTCGCCGGAAGGCATCTTCAAGAGGGCATACTCGCCCTCGCGGTTGTTCAGAATAGCAGACTGTCCAGCCGCACGGGCCACTCGGCCACCCTGCCCAGGCTTAAGTTCCACGTTGTGAATCGCCGAACCAAGAGGAATCACCGACAGGGGCAGCGCGTTGCCGACTTCCGGCGCGGCCTTCTCCCCGGCGTTCACTTTGCCACCGACGTTGAGCCCGACCGGAGCAAGAATGTATGCCTTCGTCCCGTCCTTGTATAGCAGCAAGGCAATCCGGGCACTGCGGTTTGGATCATACTCGATCGCCGTCACCGTCGCTTCCATGTCGCGCTTCACGCGCTTGAAATCAATGATGCGGTACTTCTGCTTGCTCCCACCACCAATGTGGCGGCAGGTGATCACACCGGTGTTGTTCCGGCCCCCGCTCTTCTTCTTCGTCGAGAGAAGGGATTTTTCGGGCTTCTTGCCTTTGGTAAGACCCGAGTAGTCCGGCCACTGCTTGTACCGGTTCGATGGAGTAATTGGAGAGAATGTCTTGAGAGCCATGACGTTATTGCCGTGAGGCGGTCTGAGCGTGGAAAATCAGGTCAAATCAATGGTTTCACCAGGAGCAAGGCGAACCACCGCCTTCTTCCACGATGCAGTGAACCCCGCCGCCGCAGTGCGCTTGCGGCGCGCTTTACCGGCGTAGTTGGAGGTCCGCACGCTGTCCACCTTCTTCCCGAAGATCGTACGGATAGCTTGCGCAATCTCGAGCTTGTTCGCCTTAGGATGAACTTCGAACACGTACTCGTTGTTCGTCTCGGTGGCGATCGCCGCCTTTTCAGTAAGGCGGATGTTGCGGATAATCTGATATGCGTCCTTCATGTGTTTCAGGCAGTCCTCCGGGAAATGGTTTCCATCGCGTCAGCCGTCACAATGATCTTGTCATAGTGCAGCACTTGCTCCGTGTTGGCCTCGTCAGCCGTCATCAGCAGCGCCTTCCCGAAATTGCGAGCCGCCAGATAGGTCGTCCCGTCAAACGCCGCCGCAATAATCATCACCTTCTTCGAATCCGTCAGCGCCGCGAGTTGCTTGATGAAGCTCGCCGTCTTGCCGTCCTTCACCGAAAACTCAGGAATGCTCAACACATCTCCAGTCTTGATCCGCTCGGACAGCGCCTTCGCAAACGCCAGCTTCTTCGTCTTCTTAGACACCTTCTTGCTGTAGTCCCGAATCTTCGGGCCGTGAGCCGTACCGCCGCCCACTCGGACCGGCGTGCGCTTCTCACCCATCCGGGCATTACCAGTGCCCTTCTGCTTGTACATCTTCTTGTTGGAGCCGGCGACTTCACCGCGCGTCTTCGTCTTTGCCGTGCCGCTGCGCCGGTTGGCGCGCATCGCAACGACGGCATCGTGGACGGCTTGCGTGCCGCGGCCGTTCTCGATCACGCGGATATTCGCGCTCTTCGCAGAATCGATTGTAAGGACAGTAGCTGCCATGGGATCAGTAATTGTTCACGTTCTGGTTCTGAACCGACTCAGCTGGCGAGCGGCTTTTTCTTCGCGGGTCGCAGGATCACGAGTCCGCCTTTGCTTCCCGGGATACTTCCCGAGACAAGGATGATGTTCTCTTCAGGACGCACCCCGACAATCTGAAGATTCTGCACCGTGCGGCGATCCACACCCATGTGCCCAGGCATCCGCTGGTTCTTCCAGACTCGGCCAGGCGTGAGGCGGCACCCGATAGCACCAGTACGGCGGTGCATCATCGAACCGTGCGTCTGACGCTGACCGGAGAAATTGTGGCGCTTCATGCCGCCGGTAAAACCATGCCCCTTCGATGTCCCAATCACGTCAACCCATTGGCCTTTCGTAAATTGGTCCGCCGTCAGTGCTTTGCCGGTCTCCGGCGCATCGCCTTCAATCCGGAATTCCCGGATGTGATACTTCGGTGTCAGTCCCGATTTCTTCGCGTGTCCGATCGCCGCCTTCGTCGCGCGGCTCTCTCTCTTGTTTCCGAATCCGATCTGGACCGCATTGTAGCCGTCCGTTTCCGCAGTTTTGATCTGCATCACGTCGTTTTCGCTGACATCCACGACAGTCACAGCAATCGACTTGCCGTTTTCGTCATAAATGTGGGTCATACCCAGTTTCTTTCCCAGGAGTCCGAGGCTCATAAGGATGGTGCTTTAGATTGGTTGTTGCGGCGGTGAAGCCAGCGGGAATCAGATTTTGATGGTGATATCAACACCGGCGGGGAGATTGAGCTTCTTCAGCTCGTCAACGGTTCTCGCAGTTGGATCAACAATGTCCAGAAGACGCTTGTGGGTCCGCAGCTCAAACTGATCGGCAGATTTCTTGTCGACGTGGACAGAGCGGTTCACTGAGAACTTCTCAATCCGAGTCGGAAGCGGAATGGGTCCCGCAACGCGGGCTCCGGTGCGCTTGGCCGTCTCCACGATTTCGTGAACACTGCGGTCGAGCGTGCGGCTGTCGTAGGCGCGGAGGCGAATGCGGATGCGCTGGCTTTGCATAATTGAAGCAGGAAAGAACGGTTGTGAGATGAAGGTTCAGAGACGGGCCGCTTTGCCGCCACGTTGCTCGACGACTTGCTCCACGATGTTATTCGGGACTGGGTCGAAGTGGCTTGGCGTCATCGAGTAGTTGGCGCGCCCTTGGGAAACAGTACGGATCGCCGTGGCATACCCGAACATTTCCGCCAGAGGGACGTCCGCGCGAAGCAACGCTGCATTGTCGCGTGTCTCCATGCCGTTGATCTTGCCCCGGCGCTTGTTCAAGTCACCCATGATGTCACCCTGATAATCTTCAGGTGTGGTCACCTCCACCGCCATGATCGGTTCGAGCAATTGAGGTCCGCATTTCTTCATGGCTTCCTTCATCGCGAAGATACCAGCCATTTTGAACGCGTTTTCGTTGGAGTCGACTTCGTGGTACGATCCGTCAACAAGCTCCACATGCACGTCAACCACCGGGTACCCAGCGACCACTCCGTTGTGCAGGGCCTCCTCAATCCCTTCAAAACAAGCCTTGTGGTACTCCTTAGGAATCGAACCGCCTACGATCTTGTTATCAAAGGTGAAACCCTTACCCTTGTCGTTCGGACGCAGGTTGATCACACAATGCCCGAATTGACCCCGACCACCGGATTGCTTCACCAGCTTGCCGTGCACATACTCGGCACCCTTCGTGATCGTCTCGCGGTACGCGATCTGCGGCTTCCCGGAAGTCACGTCCACCTTGAACTCCCGCTTCAGACGGTCACAGATGATTTCAAGGTGCAGCTCGCCCATCCCTGCGATGATCGTCTGGCCCGTTTCCTCATCCGTCCGGACAATGAAGGTCGGATCTTCATCCGAGAGGCGCGACAGCGCGATCGCCATCTTCTCTTGGTCGCCCTTCGTATTCGGCTCGACCGACATGCTGATCACCGGCTCAGGGAACGTTGGCGGCTCAAGGATGATCTCGCGATCTTCATTACAGAGCGTGTCACCAGTCCGTACATCCTTGATCCCCACGATCGCCGCAATGTCACCCGCATAGCAGGTGTCAATGTCCGTGTGCTGGGCCGCTTGAATCTGAATCAATCGGCCAATTCGCTCACGCTTCCGCGTCCGTGGATTATACACAACATCCCCCTTGGAAACACTCCCGGAATAAACTCGGAAGAATACCAGCTTACCCACAAACTTGTCAGACCAGAGCTTGAATGCTAGCGACACAAACTTTTCGTGGTCACTCGCGATCGCCTCGATCTTAAGATTCTCATCATCCGGATCCTGACCCACCGCCGCATCAATGTCGAGAGGGCTCGGCAGATAGTCAACCACCGCATCCATAAGGCCCTGCACCCCTTTGTTCTTGAAGGCAGACCCACCGACAACCGGCACGATCTTGTTCCCCAGAGTCGCCCGGCGGAGTGCCGCCTTCACATCCTGAACTGTAATTGGCTGCTCCTCAAGGAACTTCATCCCGAGTTCCTCGTCGACATCGCAAAGGGAATCCTTCAGATATTCATATGCCTCCTCAGCAACCACTCGCTGTTCTGGAGTCAGCGCCTGACACACGTAGGTCGACCCAATCTTGTCATTGTCAGAATAGACAATCGCCTGCATCCCCACCACGTCAATCTGACCGGAAAGCTGGTCCTCAGCACCGATCGGAATCAAAATCGGACAGGCACGTGCCCCGAGCTTGTTCCGGATGTCCTGAACCACGCGATCAAAGTTCGCACCAGTACGGTCCATCTTGTTCACGAACGCCATCCGCGGAACCTTGTACTTGGTCGCTTGACGCCACACCGTCTCCGACTGCGGTTGTACCCCGGCCACCCCGCAGTACACAAGGATCACGCCATCCAGTACTCGCAGAGAACGCTCCACTTCAGCGGTGAAGTCAACGTGCCCAGGCGTGTCGATGATGTTCACCCGGTGGTTGATGCCTTCGAACATCTTGTACACACCTTCCGTCGGCAACTGTTTCCAGCTGGCCGTCACGGCCGCCGATGTAATCGTAATGCCGCGCTCCTTTTCCTGCTCCATCCAGTCCGTCGTCGCAGCACCGTCGTGCACCTCGCCGATCTTGTGGATCATGCCGGTGTAAAACAGAATGCGCTCCGTCAGGGTGGTCTTTCCGGCGTCAATGTGCGCCGAGATCCCGATGTTACGGGTGTGCTCGAGCGGAAACTGCCGTTTCGGATTGTTTGGATTCGTGGACATTCTAAGCAATGAAAAGTTGTGCGGACAAAACCGGTGACTTACCAGCGGAAGTGAGCAAACGCCCGGTTGGCTTGCGCCATCTTGTGAACATCGTCACGCTTGCGGATCGCATTCCCCGTAGCATTTGCCGCCTCACGAATTTCATTCGCAAGCGCCACATGCATCGGAGTCCCCTTCCGGTTCCGCGCAAAATTGATGATCCAGCGCATCGCAAGGCTTTCGCTCCGGTCGGGAGCCACTTCCAGCGGCACTTGATACGTCGCACCACCAACCCGGCGGCTCTTCACTTCAAGACGCGGCTTGGCGTTCTCGATCGCACGATTAACCACTTCCAGAGGATCAACAGTCTCGCTCTTCTCGTTAACCTTGTCGATTGCGGCGTAAACGATGCGCTCCGCAATGGACCGCTTCCCTTCCACCATGAGACGAGTGATGAGTTTCGCCACGAGGGGACTATCGTAGCGGGAGTCACGAAGGTCCGCTTTCTTGTAAACGCGTTTTCTGCGAGCCATAAGCCTGAAATGAGGTCGGGGTACTTGTTACCGTTGTGAATTACTTCTTGCCTTTGCCCTTCGCGGCGGCCGCAGCCTGACCCGGTTTCGGACGCTTCGCTCCGTATTTGGAGCGGCCTTGGCGGCGCTTGTCGACCCCAAGGCAGTCGAGCGACCCGCGGACAATGTGATACCGGACACCGGGAAGGTCCTTAACCCGGCCGCCACGCACCAGCACGATCGAGTGCTCCTGAAGATTGTGCCCCTCACCGCCAATATAGGCGATGACTTCATATCCATTAGTCAGACGAACCTTCGCCACCTTCCGCAACGCGGAGTTCGGCTTCTTAGGCGTCCGGGTCATCACCTGGAGACACACTCCGCGGCGCTGCGGACAGTCAGCCAGAGCTGGCGACTTCGACTTGTAGCGCTTGGGGTGACGACCCTTGTTGATCAGTTGATTGATGGTGGGCATGGCTGGAAGATAGTTCGGTTTCCGTGCATTGGAAAAACCGGGAGAGCCAGCGCCACCGTGAGGAGACCACATGAATCATTTCAGCAGCAACTTTTCCGGTGCCGCACCCGATAAATCCTGTGCACCCGGTTGAGTGCCGGGCAGGAAGGAGCGCGGATTCTAATCTCGCATCTCCGCTTCGCAACTGGTTTTTTCGTGTTTGTTGCTTTTTCTCACTTCGGCATCGCCCCAAGACTCTCCGCAAAGAACTCCAGCATCCGCTCCTGATTCACACTCACATGCCCCTGATCAGGCCCCACTTGGACCTCAAATGATTTCCCCGTGTCCTGCAGCGCCTTGATCAACTGCAGGGAATTGCCCGGATGGACATTATTATCAGCAGTTCCATAGAAAATCATCAGCCGACCCTTCAACGCAGACGCCAACGGAAGCGGACTCGCCGCGTCATAGGCCCCGCCGGAATCCCCCGGTAACCCAAGATACCGCTCCGTATAGATGCTGTCATAATTCCGGAAATCCATCACGCCCGACGACGCACACGCCGCCTGAAAGGTCTCCGGATGCCGCAGCAAAGCCATCACCGATGCCGTCCCGCCATACGAGGTGCCGTGAATTCCAACCCTCTTCCCGTCCACATACGGCCGCGCCGCCAGCGCTTTCACCCCCGCCGCCTGATCGTCAATCTCCACCTGCCCTAGCTTCTGATAGATCGCATCAAGAAACCGCTTCCCCCTCCCCGCAGCACTCCTCGAATCCATCGTCGCCACTAGCCAGCCAGCCTCCGTCACAGTCGACGGCGCCCCGAATATCTCCCGACTCCCATTCGTCGACGGGCCAGCATAGACACTCACTAGCAAAGGCCACTTCTTCGCCGGATCGAAGTTCGACGGAAAATGCAGCAGCCCATACAAATCGGTCTCTCCATCTGCCGCCTTGAACGTGAACCGCTCCATTCGGCGCAGCCCCAGCTCTTCCCACTTCGTCAGATCGCTCGCCGCCAGTTCCTCAATCACCGCGCCACCCTCATCCACAAGGCGCGTCACCGGCGGTTCGCTGTGCGTCTGCGCCGTGTCCGCAAAATGCCGCCCGTCCGGCGCGATGTCCACACTGTGATGGAAGCCCGGATCTGTCAGACGGACATCCCCCGTCCCGTCCAGCCCGCACCGGTGCAGCTGCAGCTTCATCGGATGATCACCACTCCGCGCCAGATACCAGATCACCCCCGCCGCCTCATCCACCCTCACAATTCCAGCGGTCTCGAATCCGTGCTTCGTGATCTCCACCGGCTCACCTCCCCCGAGATCATGCCGCACAATATTCCGCCAGCCCGATCGCTCGCTCTCCCTCAGAAATCGCCGTCCATCCCGCAAAAACCGGAGGCTCGCCGTCTCGGGGTCCACCCAACTCTCCGGCCTCTCCTCCCGGTAAACCACCCGCACCTTCCCCGTGTCAGGATCCGCCGCACAGCACTCCAGCACCTTCTGCCGCCGGTCCATCCGGTGAAACAACAACTCCCTCCCGTCCGGTGACCACACCACCGACATCACATAGTGCCCCGTCACGTCATCGCTGAACGGCTGCCCGCTGCGCACATCCACCGCAACCGTCCGGCGCGACTCCAGATCATACACCATCAGGTCAACCCGAGGGTTAGGCGCCCCCGCCTTCGTGTACGGCTCCACCTCAAGCCGCGTCTGCAGCGCCGTATGATCCCGCGTCAGATAGAAATCAGGCACCTCCTTCTCATCAAATTTGTAAAACGCCAGCATCCGCCCGCTCCCGGACCACCACAGCGCCGACTTCTGATAGAACTCCTCCCCGTACACCCAATTCGCCGTCCCGTACCGAACCCGGTTCCGGTCGCTCGCATCCTTCGTCACCGCCGTGGTCTCACTCCCCGCACTGGCACTGATGTACACATTCCGATCCCGATGATACGCCACCATCGTCCCATCCGGCGAATTCACCGACGGAAACTGCCGCCCACGGTCCGGCCGCTCCCGCCACTCCCGTGCCTCTCTCCCGAAATCCACCCCTGCCAACCCATCCGGCACGCCGCGCCCAGTTCCCCCCCCAACCTCCACTTTCTCCTTCCTCTCAATCCCATACCGCCACCGCTTCCCTCCATGCTCATACTCCAGCGCCGCGCCCCCATCAACCCACGTCACCCCAACCGCGCCGCTCTTCCACGACCCCGGCACCTCCCGCCGCATCTTCTCATACCGCTCATACCCAGGCTGCTCCCTCAACCGACTCTGCCCCCCAGCCGCCCCAATCAGCACCACCCCAACCATC
>CANHUG010000107.1 GCA_947462995.1 Verrucomicrobiales bacterium
AGCTGGCGAAGACCCTGACGCCGACCCGCTGGCAGGCCGCCCGCGCGTCAGTCGCCACCGCAGCGTGATGGGTTGCTGACACGGTTACCGTCCACCATCGACCTCTCGCCGCCTCACCGCTTCACCTCAGCCGCCTCCTCATCCCATCGGGATGACGGCCTGTAGCCGGCGGTTGAGCGAGGCCACGAGCGACACCGCCGGATAACGCCCACACACAACACACACCCCGGCAGGGGTGCCGGCCTGTAACCGGTGGTTGAGCAACGCGACACTACCGGATCGACGCCCCCAACCCACAACACCCCCCATCGCCCCAAGCCAGCTCCGGAAGGTGAAGGTGCCTGATTTCGACATCGGCATCTTCACACCCGACGAATTCTCCCAGACCATCCACGCCGCTCCAGCCCATCTCATCCCTCTCCTTGCCAATGACCGCCTCCCAAATTGCGAAGCGGCAGCGATCCAACTCGGAATGCACGCTAGACTCGGCCCCGGCATCTGCGTGAAACCTCAAACGATGAATTCAACTGATCCATCCGAAAAATATTGCTTCTCCAAAAGATTACGACTGATAGTTATTAACGGATACTTTTCCTCCGGGACATCTGATTCCGAATCATGCGGGCCGACTGCAATTCTGTACTTCTCCGTGAACAAAATGTTCAGATAAACAGGGGTTTCCAACCCACTCCAAATTTCTTCGATCATTCTAATTTTTATAAGATCACACCCAATGAGGCACGAAAGACCTGCCTCAGGGTCATCCGAGTCACTGCCGGAAAGAATCACTCTTTCTTTGTACAAATCCCAAATGCAGAAATCAAGAGTCAGGACCATCGTGCTGGAGGAGGATTCTCCATGCGGCGAACTCAAGTTGATTTGAACCGTAGAGCTATGAATTCCTCGAACTCCAGTTACTCTTAAGTGATTTTTTAACCCGCTCATATTATTCTAATAATTCTACGGTTCACCTTTCCGCAGCCTCACTACAACGGCAATCATTGCTTGGCATCCAACCCGCCTTTAAGCCATTTTTCGAAATCTTTGATGATACCGCGTAGTCGACCGGCGGTGATGCCCTTCTCGGTCAATCTCAATACCTCGGTGCACACATCGAAATCCACAGACACGAGCTTATCGTCATGAAGCCTACTCAGGGCGTTGAGCCCGCTCTGTTCAGGGAACTGAGAGCTTACAAAATCCAGCTTCTTGAGCGTTTCCTTTCTCTTCTGCTCGAAGAACTTGCGGACCTTGACAGCCTCATCGTCTTTGTAGGCTTCCGGTCCGAAATACATCAGCCAATACTGAAAGAACAGGAGCTTCACTTGCCGCCTGTTGATTTCGTCGCTCACATCTTTCCCTTGCCGCAGCCAACTGTTGACATCTGAATTGAAGCACGAAAAGGCAGCCCAGTCCCGGGAATTCTCAATGGATGCCATCGCGCTCGAACACCAGACGATGAGACAAGGGATTATGTGAAAGATTTTCATTTGCACGCTTTGTGAGCTTCTTCGGCGGCTTCTTTCAGAGCTTCAAGCAGGGAGTCCGCGAAAGCCTTTGCTGCCTCTTTATCTGTCATTCCATAGCCAACCTGACCCTCCTTTGCTCCGAGGGGAACCTCATGCTCATCAATCATCCAGTCGCTCCGGGCATCCAAACCGCTCCCCACGTCCCGACTCCACACGCAGGACCATTTCCAGCTGTGGAATGCGCCATCGGTATTGAGCTTCGCGATCATGGTCAGCTTCCAGCAGTCCCATCCATACCCCTCAACCTCAGGCGGGTCAACCCCACGTGTCACCTTCCGGACCACTGGGAGCCTGCTGAAACACCCGGAGCTGCAGCGCCTAGGTATGGCAGCGGCCAGACGACTCCCGATAAGCACCCCAGACCCTCCCCCGATACCAGACCTGCTAGCTCAGCCACGCGGGGTTGATTGCAGCGAATCTGGGGTTGGGTTAAGCCAGCCCAAGGTGGGAAGGCATCGCGTCAAGCTGTGCCGCACGGTCTTCATCACCTGCGGACCGGGATTCGTCTGCCATTGACGATACCACGGCAAGAAAAGAGTCAGTCGAAGGTCCAGCGGCAGCTTTCAGAGCTTGAGCGATACGCTCCAACTGCGCGACAGAAAAATCCTCGGCGATCTGATCCTCATCGCAGTAGGCAAATGTAAGAATGTCCTCAACTAAGATTCGAATGATTGGTTCCATGTTTCTAGATTTACTTAACCTGCATGTCGATGTTCTTCGCGCCAAGCGATTCTGTCGTCTTCTGCGCTCGCGCCTGCGCTGCAGCGGTTGGGACCTCCCTCCTGACCCCGTAGCCATTTTCAGCGGCAGTAGCACTTTGCCGGAGCATCCGGCGTTCACTCTTCGGAAAGGTCGTCACCGAGAGCTTACGATCAACCATGGTCCCTCCGTCAACGCCGTCAAACTTCGCTGTTACCGTGCCCTCCGCATCGGTAGCGCTCAATCGTGGAGCCTTTCCGGGAACACGCCAGACGCTCCCTCGATACCAGACCTGCCATCTCAGCCACGCGGGGCTTGTTAGCGCGCGGCACCGGGAAGGAACGTCACAGCCAGCGTGCCGCCGGGTCTGATTTCCACCTGGATCGTGCGGAAGCCTCCAGAGGGCGGCGCTGGCATGATAACTGTCGCCGTGCGGCGGGCTCCGCTGGCTTTCTCGCGGTATTCCGCCTTCACTTCACGGCTCAAAGGCAGGTTGTAATACATGTGGGTGTTCTGTATGCCCGCAGAAAGGACACCGGCTTTCTCCCAATATTCATCAGCAATGGAGACCTTTACTTCCTCCAAGTCGATCTGCAGAGCGTTGCTGATCTCGAAGTGGTAGTTGCGTGGCGTCCTCATGGTGTTTGGACTGGTGCAGGACGCGGAGGCGAACAGGGCTGAGATCAAGGCGGCAAAGTGAATTGGTTTCATGGTTTTTTCATTCTGGAACAACTTCAGTGACCGGCACCCCGTGGCGGCAACCTGCTGCATACGGGACGAGGCCAACCCCTCCGGATCGAACGCACTCCACGAGTTCTGCCGCACATAGCAATACACATTCGGCCCGTCCACATGGCCCAGCGGATCCCGGCTGATGAACGTCCCTGTCTCCATGTTCCGGTAGCGGAACCCTTCATTCAACAGGCCCGTCGGGTCTTCCTCTTTTGAACGCCCAGCCGCGAGGGCGGCTTGAAACACCAGGCCGGATTGAGGTTAGGACCGATCTCGCCCGTGCGGCGGCCATCGGCTTGATGGGTAACGGCCCACGTGGTGACGCCCGCAGCTTCGCTCTGACCCACTACGTCGCCACGACTGTTGTAGCGGTTGAACCGCAGCGTCACCGCGCTGCCCGTTTCCCGGCGTGCGGTCCAGAGGAGGCCGCGCGTTCCGCCTCCAATGTCCACGCCCCTCGCCAGCAGAAGCGACAGCGTCCCACCAGAAAACTCCGCCTGCCCGTCACCGCACTCACTCCGCGCCACCGCCAATCCACCCGGGAACCACAACGCCAACGGGCCAGCATCCTCCAAACCAGCCACCTCCTCAACTTCCGGAACCGCCCCCCGAGATGCACCCGGAGCACCCCCCGCCGCCGTCTCCGCCTCCTCCTTCCCAACCCGCTCGCTCACCACCACTCGCCCCGCAGTCACAACCACCCGCGCCTCGCCACCCATCACGGCAGCAAGCACCACAAACAGAATCAGCACCCAGCGCATCCCCGCACCATGCCGAACCGCCCCCGCCTTGTCACCCGCAACCTCGTCAGCAAAACCTCGCCAACCACATCAGCCCTCCATGCGGCCATCCCTCAAAACACTTTATTGCCGCATTTCCACTTGCCGCCGCATCCCATCACCCTACCTTCCACGCACCCCCATGCCCGACGAGGATCCCTTCCACGCCCACGACCGTCTCTTCCGCGCCGGCCTCTCCAACCCAGCCGCTGCCGCCGCCTTCCTCATCGACCGACTCCCGCCTGAAGTCGCCGCACGCATCGACTGGACCACCCTCAAACTCGAACCCGGTTCCTTCGTCGACCCAGACCTCCGCCTCGCCGAATCCGACCTCCTCTTCTCCGCCAAGGCCGACGGCCGCGAAATCAGCATTTACGTTCTCTTCGAACATCAATCCACCCGCGATCCCTACCTGCCCATGCGGCTCCTCCGCTACATGGTTCGCATCTGGCACCGCTGGGAACTGACCCCCGAAAACCGCCCACCCTATCCACAAATCGTCTCCATCGTCCTCGCACAAAACGGAAGCGTCTGGAACGTCGATCCGACCCTTTCCTCACTCTTCAGCTTCACCGGGCCTGACGACCCCTTGCGCCGCTACCTACCTGATTTCCTCTACGAACTCATCCAACTCGCCGCCCTTCCCTTCGATGCCATCCGCAGCACCCCCGACGGCATCCTCGTCCTCCGCCTCCTCAAGGCCGAACGTTCCGGCGAGCTCCTCACCGACCCTATCTGGGACGACGAACTCCTCCGCATGGTCCTTCTCGACACCTTTCACCTCGCCGTCAGCTACATGTACAGCCGCGACTCCGTTGACAACGATGCCCTCTTCCATAGGATAAAGTCAATCGGTTCTGAACCCCACCGCACCGCCGCCATGACCCTCGCCCAGAAACTTCACCAGGATGGCCGATTGGAAGGCCGCCAAGATGGAATTCAGGAAGGCTTTAAGTCCGGCGAACTGAAAGGCCGCATGGAAGAGCGTACCCATTCCCGCCGCCAATCCGTCCTCGAGGCCCTCGATCTCCGCTTCGGCCCCATCCCCGACGGCCTCCGCGACTCCATCGAAGCCATCGCCGATCCCGAAAAACTCCGCGCCCTCCACCGCGCAGCCATCGTTTCCGATTCCCTCGAATCCTTCGCCGCATCCCTCTGATCCATCACCAGCGTCCGAGGCCCCCGAAACCCATCCGGCCAACCCGCCATCAACTCCACCACCCCTCCGTTTCGCCGGTTGCATTCACCTCCACCGCTCCACATTGCCCTGCATGTCCGCAGCGCTCGACGACCTCCTCACGTTCCTCCGCTTCCCCAGCATCTCCACCAGCTCAGCCCACGCCGGCGACCTCGTGAACTGCGCCGAATGGCTCAAGGCCAAACTCATCGGCATGGGACTCTCCGCTGTCCTCCACCCGACCGCTCGCCACCCGGTCCTCGTCGCCAAAAATCAGCACCAGCCCGGCCGCCCCACCCTCCTCATCTACGGCCACTACGACGTCCAACCAGTCGACCCGCTCGACCAATGGATCTCCCCTCCCTTCGAACCACGCATCGAGAACGGCAGAATCTACGCCCGCGGCAGCACCGACAATAAAGGCCAGCTCCTCGCACACGTCTCCGGCGTCGCCGCCACCCTCGCCAAGTACGGCCACCTCCCCCTCAACCTCACCTTCCTCTTCGAAGGCGAAGAAGAAATCGGCAGCCCCAACCTCGAGCCTTTCCTCCACGCCCACCGCGCCGACCTCGCCTGCGACATCATCGCCATCTCCGACACCGGCATGGTCGCCGAAGGCGTTCCCACCTTCACCTACGGGCTCCGCGGCATCGCCTGCGTCGAACTCACCGTCCACGGCCCCTCCATCGACCTCCACAGCGGCATCTTCGGCGGCAGCGTCGCCAACCCTAACACCATTCTCGCCAAACTCGTCGCCAGCCTCCACGACGCCAACGGCCGCATCCTCATCCCCGGCTTCTACGACACCGTCCGCCCAGTCCAAGCATGGGAAAGCGAAGCATGGGCCAAACTCCCCGGCGGCGCAGAAGAAACCCTCGCCCTCACCGGTGTCCCCAAACTCTGGGGCGAATCCGGATACTCCGACCACGAACGCCGCTGGGCCCGCCCCACCGCCGAAGTCAACGGCATCGGCGGCGGCTATCAGGGCGAAGGCTCCAAAACCGTCATCCCCCGCTCCGCCTTCGCCAAATTTTCCTTCCGCCTCGTCCCCGACCAGGACCCCGCCGACATCCTCGAAAAAGTCAGCGCCCACTTCAAGGCCATCACCCCGGACTCCGTTCGACTCGAAATCAAAATCGGCCACAGCGGCAAACCCTACGCCATGGACCCCGACAGCCGCTTCGGCCTCGCCGCCCGCCGCGCCCTCAGCCGCACTTTCCCGCGCGAACCCGCCCTCATCCGCGAAGGCGGCAGCATCCCTATCGTTCAGAGCTTCCGCGACATCCTCGGCGTCGAAACCCTCCTCCTCGGTCTCGCCCTCCCGGATTGTCAGGCCCACGCCCCTAACGAAAACTTCCCCATCGGGAACTTCGAAGCCGGCATCCTCCTCAATCAGGCCCTCCTCGAAGAAATCGCCAGCGCCTGACCCCCGCGGCAACACCCGCCATCCCCGGCAGCGCACTCGAAGTCGCCCACCAACGGCTCACTGCGCCCTCGTCCCCCTGACATATCCGGCGTCCCCATCCGGCAGCACCCGCTCACCGCTTCCCCGGAAACAACTTCGGATGCCCCAGCGTCCGGAAAAACTCCGCCTCCATCGCCTTCACATCGTTCCCCGAAAGCGGCACCGTTATCGCGGTACCGTCGAACGTCTCCACCTCCGTCAGGCACCCCGGCGCAAACACCTCGAACAACCACGCCCCATCCCCCCACTGGTTCGCTTTGCCAAGCCCGCTCCCCGCATACTCACGCAGAAAATCACCCAGCGGATTCTTCGGAAGCTCATCGAACCGCTCCGGTTTCCACTCCCCAACCTTGTCCCAGAAATAACCCCGCGCCCAGTTCACAAATCGGAAATGCCGCTGCGTGATCTCCCACGCCCAACCGTCTGATCCATTGTAGCCGCCCCCATCCACCTGAAATACAACCACCCGATCCGCTATCCCCGGATCCGTCAGAAAAGCGCTGGCAATTGTCGTGCAGGACCCGCCCACAAAGACCAGCAGCGGCTCCTCGCGCGACGCCTTCTTCGCCTCCGCCACAATCAGCGCACTGCCCGCCGTCCGCTCATACTCCGTGTCGGCTTCCTTCCCGCTCTTCGGCTTCCGCATCGCCACCGTCGAACCCACCACCGGCTCCGGAATGCCCTTCAACCCGCTCTCCTTCGCCAGCCGCAGCAGCTTCGCCGCCTCGTCGGTCTGCTGCTTCAATTCATGCGCATACTTCTCCTCCCACCCAAACGTGCACCGCGTCACCACATTCCCCACCAGCTTCGCCTCGCCAAGACTCGCCTTCGCCCACAGGTAAGCCGCATCAGGAACGTCCGTCCAGAAATCGTTGTCATACAGCATCGGATTCCCCGGCCCCACACCCTCAATACGGATGCGCCCCCCCTCAACCGTATGCCCCGGCTCCACAGCACGCACCCCGGAACCCGGCAGACAGCAACACAAACCCACGATGCTCAGGCTCTTCTTCAACAAGGTCCTCATATGATAGCGGCTGGTGCGTTCGCCGGTCACGGCGGCGTGGTTCCTTCTCCGAATCTCAGACCACCACCCCGCGCTGTCGACGGCAATCTTCTCCTCATCACCGACCCCTGACAAGGGAACCGTCGTCACGTTGCCGCAGTCACGCAACACGATCTCCCCAATCCCATCATTTCCGCCGGACCAACCCGACACTCCCCCAACCCATCTGCAGACTGGAAAACCGGACGCGCCTACTCCACCTTCGCTTCCGCCGCCCCTTCAGCATGCGCACGACTTCGCCCGCCTCTCCCTCGCCTCAGCCACGCCTGTCGTCCCTCGATCAGTTTCGTGGATACACCGTCGCAGCAATGCTTCTCGTGAACTTCCTCGGCGACTACAAGGCCACCCCGGCCCTGCTCCGGCATCACAACACATGGTGCAGCTATGCAGACACCGTCATGCCCCAATTCTTCTTCGCCGTCGGCATGGCCCTGCGTCTCGTGCTCCTGCGGGAAGAACAGAACTCCGGCAGCGGCCTCGCCATGGCCCGCGGCGCCAGACGCGGCCTCCTCCTCATGCTCGTTGGCCTTCTCTGGTACCAGCCTGGCCGCGACTTCGACACATGGGCACTGCTCACGGGAACCGCCCCCGCCGATGTCCTCCGGGAGGTCTTCCTGACCAATGCGTTCCAGGCCCTCACACACATCGGTGCGGCAACCCTCTGGGTCCTCCCGGTCATCACTCGGAGTGTCGGCACCCGCGCCGCCTTCGCTCTCGCCTCCGCCGGTCTGCATCTGTGGCTCTCCCACGCCGGATGGTACCAGACCCTCCACCAGTGGCGGGTCATCGATGGCGGCCCTCTCGGCTTTCTAACATGGACACTGCCAGTCATCGCCGGCTCCCTCGCACTCGATATCGTGCGAGGCTCCGTTCCCGGTGGCATCAGGCTCCTGCTCACCGCAGGCAGCGCCTCCATGGCAGGCGGATACGCCCTCGCCTGCTTCACCCACGGCGGCGCTCTCGCCGCACCGCCGTTCTTCCCCCCATGGCACTCCCCCGACCTCTGGACCATGAGCCAGCGGGCCGGCAGCGCCTCCTATCTCCTCTTCTCCGCAGGCTTCTCCCTCGCCGTCTACGCAGGCTTCGTCCAGTGCTGCGACCGCCACGGCCGCAGGCTCACGCTCTTCTCCGACCTCGGCCAGAACGCGCTCGCCGCATACTTCATCCACATGGTCATCATGGGCCTGCTCGGCCACGTTGGCCCAAACGACTCCCCTCTCTGGTACGCCGTCATCCTCAGCAGCGGCGGATTCCTCGTCTCATGGGCCGCTGTCCGCTGGATGAACTCCAAAAACCTGTTCCTCCGGCTCTAAGCCCGGACATTCACGCCATCACCCCGCTCACAATCTTCCCCGCCACATCCGTCAGCCGGAAATCACGCCCATTGTACCGGTACGTGAGCTTTTCGTGATCAAACCCTAGCAATCGGAGGATCGTCGCATGAAGATCGTGGACGTGCACCTTATCCACCGCAGCACTGCGGCCAATGTCATCCGTCGCCCCATGCACATAACCGCCCTTCACCCCACCTCCTGCCATGCACGCACAAAATGCCTTGGCGTTGTGATCGCGCCCCGCCGTCTCACCCTGACCATTCCGGTCCCGCCCCGGCGTCCGCCCGAATTCCCCGCCCCAGACCACAAGTGTGCTGTCCAGCAATCCCCGCTGCTTCAGATCTTCTAGCAATCCCGCGATCGGCTTGTCGATCGACGCCGCCCGCTGCTCCATGTTCTGCCGCAGATTGCCGTGCATGTCCCAGCCTCCCACCCAAACCTGCACAAAACGCACGCCGCGCTCCACCAACCGCCGCGCAATCAGCAGCCGGCGTCCGACTTCATCACTCCCCGCTCGCCGCCCGCCAGCCCCGCCATTGCGCGGCCCGACCACCGCCACTCCCCCAGCCCCAATCCCGTAAAGCTCCCTCGTCGCTCCCGTTTCCTTCGCAAAATCAAACGCATCCGTCGCTTCCGTCTGCATCTTGAACGCCATCTCCATGCTCGCAATCTCCGCCTCCAGCTGGCTGTCGCGCTCCAACGCCTTGTTGTGCATCTCATTCAGTGCACGCACCAGATCCAACTGCCGCCGCTGCTCCGGAAGACTCACAAACTGATTGCGCAGGTTCTCAATCAACTTCGTCACATCATTGCCAGTCGTATTCACACTCGTGCCCTGAAACCGCCCGGGCAGAAAGCTCGACTGCCAGTTCTGCGTCCCGCCATTCGGCAGATTGCCACCACGCAGGCTGATGAATCCTGGCAGATTCTCATTCAGCGACCCTAACCCATAAAGCGCCCAGCTGCCCATGCTCGGACGCGACAACCTCAGCGACCCCGTGTTCATAAACACCGTCGCCGTCTCATGCGCCGGAATGTCCGTCCACATGCTCCGGATCACCGTCAGTTCATCCGCATGCTTCCCAAGCTCCGGAAACACTTCACTCACCTCCATCCCGCTCTGCCCCTGCTTCTTGAACGCAAACGGCGATCCAAACGCCAGTCCCTCTCCCCCCGGCAGCGACTTGCCATCCAGCCTCACCAGCTCCGGCTTCGGATCCCACGTGTCGAGATGCGATGGCGCTCCCTCCAGAAAAATCTGAATCACATGCTTCGCCTTATGCGGAAAATGCGGCTTCATCCCGCCCACCGGACTCTGCAGCAGGCTCCCCGCCGCCTCCGCCTCCGACGGCAGCAACCCAGCAAGGCTCAACAACCCCATCCCCATCCCCGTCGACTTCAGAAAATCGCGCCGCGTACTCACCACCCGGCCGGTGGCAAGTGACGGAATATGCTCAGCAAGGAAACGGGCAGAT
Source organism: Verrucomicrobiales bacterium (assembly GCA_947462995.1). Taxonomy (GTDB): domain Bacteria; phylum Verrucomicrobiota; class Verrucomicrobiia; order Verrucomicrobiales; family V1-33; genus V1-33. The sequence goes on from CANHUG010000107.1 coordinate 10,257, forward strand.
GGTTTCATGAGAACGAATGGCTTCAGGTCATCTCAATTGACACCACCCAGCACGCCCGGTGACAACGATTTTCCAACACCCCCTCTATCCGCTTACCGCCCCGACGGCGGCAGCACCCGGAACAATAACTGATTCAGCACAATCACCGGATCAAGCCCTGACGTCACCAGCCTCCGGTTCGCCACCAGACATTCCTCCAGCGCACGCTGCAACTCCGCCCTCGAATACGCACCCGCCTCCCGCGCCGCCAGAAACAACGGATACGCATTCAATCCACTGCCGTCCTTCTTCTTCGGCAACCGGTCCCGCTCCCGCGCACTCAGCTTCCGCTCCAGTTGAGCCGTGTACTCATTATAGCTCGTCGCACGAATCCCGTACCGCTCCTCCAATTGC
>CANHUG010000108.1 GCA_947462995.1 Verrucomicrobiales bacterium
CCCGTCCCCCGACTCAGCGTCACCGCATAAAATCCCATCGCTCCCGTCACCGTCCCAGACACCAATCCCGATACCGGATCAATCCCTAACCCAACCGGCAGTCCCGTAGCCCCAAACAGCGGCCCGGTCCGCAGTCCTGACACCAGCACCGTGTTGTCCCCGCCATTCGCCAAGCCCGGTGTCACGTCCGCCGCCGTCGCCGTCGCCGTCATCGTCCACGATCCCGCTGCATCCGCCGCAGCTTCCGTCCCCCCGTTGAACCGCAACGCCCGGTTCACCGTGAATGCCCCGAACGCCGGCGCATGCCCCGCGTCGCTGTTGAACGACAATCCGTCCACCAGCACCCCGCCCGCATCCCGCACCTGCACGTTGTCCGCACTGCTGTTGCTCAGCCCTCCCCACGTCCCCGCCGTGAACAACGCACTGTTGTTATGCGCACAGATCATGCTCCCGCCAGCCGGATCACTGTCCGCCGCAGGCAGCGAAGGATCACGGTCCCCGCCATTGTGAATCACAATCAGCGTCCCCGCAGGCACCGCCGCCCACACCGCAACCGCCCCGAACGTCGTGTAAGTCCCCGTCCGGTCCGTCAGCGTCCACCCGCGCAAATCCGTCGTCCGCGTCACCACAAACTCCACCCACTCCCGGGCCCCCGACTGACCCTGACTGATCTCATTGATCACCGCCGCCCGCACAAACGCCGCAGGCAGCCACTCCATCAGCAGATCCGAATCATACACCCACGGAACATTCCGCACCGCATCCTGCCGCGGCCGCCGATTCACCGGCCTCGCCTCTGTCAACCTCACCTCCACCTCCCCTCCCTGTTCCCTTTGCCGGATCGTCGTCTCCCCCGAAACCACCAACTGAACCAGCATCAGCGAAAACCACGGAACTCATGCAGAACATTTCACCTCATCCTCCCATTCAGGCGTCCTGTCCAACCCTCACCCCTCCGCCGCTGGCTCAATCCGCCTCGTCGCATCAATGAAACCCCACGCCACCGCCGCCAGCAGATAACACCCAGCCATCGACATCAGCGCCGGCGTCCACGACCCAGTCCCAGCACGCGTGTACCCAGTCACAATCGGAATCAATGCCCCCCCAAGGTTCCCGAACATGTTCATCGACCCGCTCACCGTCCCCGCATGCTCCCGCCCGATGTCCAGACAAACCGCCCACGCCGGTGCCGCCCCCAATGCCGAAAAAAATGCCGCCGCCGTCATCAGCCACACCGCCCCGATCCCCGCTCCCCCGCTCCACGCCAGAAACAAACACAGCGCCGCCACCGGCAACCCCACCAACCCCGGCAACCGCCGCCCCCACTTCAACCCCCGCCGCGGCACCAGCACATCCGTCAGCACCCCCCCGCACAATACCCCCGCTCCCAACCCAAGCATCGGCACCCCCGACAACCACGACCGCTGCCATTCCTCCCCGATCCGCGCCGCATCAATGAACTGCCGCAACCACTGCAGATAAAAATACCACCCGTAGATTATCCCGAAATACATCACCCACACCAGCCACACATTCGGCGAACCTAACAACTTGCGCCACGGCACCGCCCTCCGCTCCCTCCGGTCCGCAGGCACCTCGAGCAACCGCCGCTCCGCCTCGTTCACCCCCTTATGCTGCCCCGGATCATCCCGGAACCACCACAGCCACACCGCCGCCCACACCAACCCAGGCAACGCACACGCCGCAAACACCCACCGCCACGAAAAATGCCCCATCAACCCGCTCACCACCGGCTGCGTCAGAAATCCCGACCACGTCCCCGCCATCAGCACAATCCCGAAACCCCGCCCGTGCGCCATCCCCGGCAACCAACGGTCATACACCCGCGCCACCCCCGGAAACGCCCCAGCCTCACCAATCCCGAACAGAAACCGGATCATCATCAGCGACGCCAACCCGCCAGCCAGTCCCGTCGCCGCCGTCAGCAGCGACCACCAGAACACAATCCGCGCCAGCATCCACCGCGGCCCGTACCGGTCAATCAGCCAACCGCTCGGCACCTCAAACAACGCATACGCCACACTGAACGCACTGAACACCAGCCCCATCCCCCTCACATCCAATCCCAGATCCGCACGAATCGGCCCCGCCATCTGCGAAATGCACACCCGGTCCATGTACGTGATCGCCGCCAGCAGCAGCAGCATCACGTTCACCTTATGCCGGACAATCGTCGGTCGCATCGTTTCACCCGGACCGTCTCCGGCCCGCCTCGGACCATTCACTCCTTCGCAGCCCTCACCAGCGGTTCCACAAACGCCCGCAGCGCCTCCGCCAGCTCAGGCCCGTTCCCATGCTCCGCAATCACCTTCACAATCGCACTCCCCACCACCACCCCATCCGCCGCCGCCGCCACAGCCTTCGACTGCTCCGGCGTCGAAATCCCGAAACCCACACACACCGGCGTCGCCGACCCACCGCCCTTGATCACCGCCACCTGCGACGCAATGTTGTCAGCCAGCGTCGTCTGCGCCCCAGTCACCCCCTCGCGGCTGATGTAATAAATAAACCCGTCACCAGACGCCGCAATCCGCTGCATCCGCTCCGGCGGCGTCGTCGGCGCAATCAGCCGGATGTGCTGCAGCGTTGATCCCGTCTCGCACAACTCCTCATTCAAAGTCGCTTCGTCCGGCGGCAAATCCAGCAGCAGCACCCCGTCCGCTCCCGCCGCCGCCGCATCCGCATGAAACTTCGCAAACCCATACGCATACACCGGATTCAGATACGTGAACAGCACTAGCGGAATCTCCGACGTCTCCCGGATCCTCCGCACCAGCTCAATCACCCCAGCCGTCGTCGCCCCCGCCGCCAGCGCTCGCCCCGCCGCCATCTGATTCACAATCCCGTCCGCCAGAGGATCCGAAAACGGCAGCCCCAGCTCGATGATGTCCACCCCGCACGACTCCAGCGTCTTCACAATCTCCAGACTGCGCTCAAGATCAGGGTCGCCAGCACAGATATAAGCCACAAAAGCCTTCGATCCGCTGGCCCTCAGGCGCGTGAATGCTGCATCAATACGGGAACTCATGGGAAAAAAATAGTAGCGGTCAGGGGTGCCGCGGAGGCCGCATTGCATACCGCCGAATCATCACCCGGCAAGGTGGAATAAACCCGCGCCCCCGCCCCCACCTTCCCGCTCACGGCAGCACCGCCCGCAGCCGCAACTGCCCCCGCGCTCCCGCCCCCACCTCCGTCCTGTGATACCACGTCAGCACTTCATACTCCCCTTCCACCACTCCGGCCCCCGCCACCGCCGCACTCGCCGCACTGAACCCACCCAGTCCGTCGCTCCCCTCCGCCGTCAGCACCAACCCCGGCCGCTCCCGCCGCACCCGCGCCCGGCAGCACAAATACCGCTGCGCCGCCGCCGCCCCGCTCAACCCAAGCTCCGCGCCACTCCGCAGCAACCCCTCCGCCACCACCCCGTTCCCAGCCACCAGCGGATGCGTTCCCCCAAGATACTCAAAAACATTCGCCACCCCATCCCCATCAGGATCCGCAACCGCCCCGCCCTGCCCGCTCCCGAAACCATACCCCGTCACCCATCCCGCATAATCCAGCGGCACCGCCACCGCAGGCACCGGAATCGCCAGCGCCCCCACCTCGTCCGCACTCAACCCTCTCCGGTAAATCCGGAAATCATCAATCGCCCCCGCCAGCAACGGATTCGCTGCCGTCTGCGACGCCCCCAGCCAGCACTGGCTCTGCGTCACCGCACTGGGATCCAACGTGATCGCCGCCGTCGCCACCGCCGCCCCGTTCACATACAGGGTCCCCGTATTCCCGATCAGCGTCACCGCCAGATGCGCCCACTCCCCAGCCGCCAACGCCGCAGGCCCGCTGATCCTCTGCGTCGTTCCCCCCGCACTCCGGATCGCAAACTGTGGCGTCCCGCCATCCGACGCAGGACTCAGCATCAGAAAATCCCCAGCACCCGACCCGAAATCAAACACCCGCTGCCACGCCGCTCCACCGTCCCACCGCACCCGCACCGCAAACGTCGCATCACTCAACCCCGCCGCCGCACCCGCCGCCAGCGTCACCCGGTCATCCACGCCGTCCAACACCACCGCCCTGTCAAAGATCCCCTCGCCAAACATCGGCCCGCCCGCAAACCCCGCCGCACTCCCACCCGCATGATTCGCCCCCGTCCCGTCAAACCCGTAGTGCGCCACTAACTCCTCCGGCCGCTGCACCGCTATGTTCAGCACCGCATCGTCCGCCAGCTGCGTCGGATCCGTCGCCCGCACCACAAACCTATTCACCCCCGCATCCGCCGCCCCAGGCATCCCCGATATCCTCCCATCCGCCCCCACCGTCAGCCACGCCGGCCCGCTCACCTTCGTAAACCTCAACTCCGTCCCCGGATTCGGATCAAACGCACTCCCCGCGAGCGACTGATTGTACGCCACCCCGGGAACCGCCGTCGGCCGCGTGAACGGGTCCGTTACAAATCCCGGCGCTCGCCCGTTCATCAATGCCGCCACCTGCGCCGCATTCATCGCATACCCTAACATCACCAGATCATCCAGCCGCCCGTTGAAATTCGGATCCGCATACTGGCTCTTCCCCACATAATTCGTCGCCGGCCCGAAACTCACAGGATCCACCGGCATCGGCCCGCTATCCGCCAGCACCCCATTCACATACAACCGACCCGTCCCCCCGCCCATCGTCACCGCCACATGCGTCCACTGCCCCGCCACCGGCATCGGCGCTTCAAGGGTCCCGCCGTCCTCACGGTTCCGCACCGTGAACTGCATCGTGCTCGCTCCCGACTTCGGCGTCAGAAACATGCTCTCGCTCCCGCTGTTCCCGAAATCATAAACCCGCTGCCACGCGCCTCCCCCATCCCACTGCATCCACACCGCCAGCGTCAGCTCCGCCGCATCCGCTATCCCCCCAGGCAGGGTCACAAAATCATCCACCCCATCCAGATCAATCGCCAGCCCGCTCCGCCCACTGACATACCCCGGATTCCCGCTCGCCACCCCACTCAACGGCCCGCACGCCGCACTCACATTCCCATCAAACCCAAACCGCCACCACGTCCCCTCCGCATCAACCACCGGCACCCGCAACTCCGCCGTGTGCAATGCCCCCGCACCATCCGTCACCCTCACCGAAAACCGGTTCATCCCCACATCCCCATACCCCGGCACTCCCGTCAGCCGCCCGTCCCGCGCCACCGCCAACCACGCCGGGCCACTCATCTTGCTGAACGTCAACACCCCGCTCCCCCCACGCGCATCCCCCGCCAGCGTCCCCGTAAACACTTGCCGCCGCACCGCACCACTCTTGGTCAGCACCGTAGTGCCGAACCGCGGCGGCACCGTCGCCACCATCGCCGCAATCGCCGCATCGCTCACCGCACTGCTCACAATCCTCACATCATCCAGCCGCCCATTGAATAACGGATCCGCCGGAAACTGACTCCGCCCCAGATAGTTGAACTTCGTCCCCACCGACACCGGCTGAATGCTCATCGCATTGTTCGTGTTCACCAGCACCCCGTTCACAAACAACTTCCCCGTCCCGCCCCCAACCGTCACCGCCACGTGCGTCCACACATTCGCCGTCAGCGCCGACGCATTCAGCACCTGCTCCGCACCCCCATTCCGCATCATGAACCGTAATCCCCCCGACGCGCCAGCCTTCGGCGTCATCGCCAGATAATTCGACGTGTCCGCCCCGAAATCAAAAATCCGCTGCCAGTTGCTCCCTCCATTCCACCACACCCACGCCGCAAACGTGAACCCGCTCGTGTCCCCGATCCGCGGCGACAACTGCAGGTAATCCTCTCCGTCCAGTACCACACACTGGAGACTCTTCCCCGCCGCGAACATCGGCACCCCCACCATCATCGCATCCTGACCGTTCCCCCACGTGTCCCTCACATTCCCGTCAAAATCATATCTCGCCGAATTCCCCGTCCCCGCATCCGCCATCTCCTGACGCCACGACAACGGCGACACCTGATCCCGGTACACCAACCCCGCCGCCGTCGGCCACCCGTCATCCCACACCACCCGCCTCACATCCTCCACCCAGTTGTACACCGCATACCGCTCCACAAACGGCGTGCTGTCCAGCATCTCCACCATCTTCCCCATCGTCGCCGCCTGCTGCGCCGCCGTCGGATCAGGCCCGCTCGTCCAGTTCGCCCCGTTGTTGAACTCCGTCACCCACAACGGCCGATCCACCGCATCATGAATGTCCTTCAGAAAATTGTAGAACTGCGCCGCCGCCCCAGCCGGATCCGACGCCGATGAGTAACTCCGGTAATAATGCACCGGCACAAAATCCACCCGCAACCCAGCCGCCGCCGCCTGCCCCATGAAACTCGTCAGCCACGCCTTCCCACCATCAGTAATCGCCGGCGCTCCCACCCGCAATCCCGTCGCCAGCAGATCCGGCCACCCAGCAATCGCCTCCGCCACCGTCATGTTCGCCTGCTGCGCATGGTCCGGCTCGTTGTACCCTAGCAAATGATTGATCCCCCGCGCCTTCCAGTCCTGATCCAGCTCAGGCCACCACCGGTTCTGCCGGATCGCCACATACTCACGGTCCAGCGACGACACCTGATCCAGATTCCAGTTGTAGAACCACGCCGGCCTCACCTGCCCGCCGATCGTCCCCGCAAACCCCTTCTTGCTCACCCACCGCCACGGAAAAATCCTCACAAACCTCACCCCGCCCTCCAGCCCATCAGGCAGTCTCCCCACCTCCAGATCCCCATCCTGCGCCACATACACCCGGCTCACCCCCGTCCCGTCCTCGTTCGCCGCCAGCGTCGCCATATACCCGCGCTTCAGCCGGAACGAACGCACCGCCGACCGCATCGCCCCCAGCCTCACATCATTGTACGCCACATACTGATAGAGCCGCTTCCCCCGACCCGCAAAATACCGCGCATCAAAAACCTCCATCGCCGGAAAATCCGGCGGCTGCGGAATCACCACCGCCCCCCGCTCATACTGCACAATCCTCACATTCCCGTCCAGCACCGCCGCCACCCCGTTCACCCGGAACCGCCCCAGCAGATTGCTCCGCACCTCCGACGGCAACAGCCCCGGAAACCTCAGCCACGCATCCACCGACACAAAATTCACCGTGCTCCCCGGCAGCGGATCACCCGTCCCAATCACCACCAGCTCACCCCGCCCGCTCAGCGTCACCTCCGTGTCCACCAGCATCATCACCGTCTGCACATCGTCATTCACCACCAGAGGCTCCGCCGCCCCCTCACTAACCAGCCAGCTCAACACCAGCAGCCCGGCCAGCCAGCGCCGCCAGCCACCACTCCGAAATGTCAGTAGTCCCTTCATGCAACCCCCACCCTACCCGCTCCCGCCCACCATCGCAATCGCCAACAGACCTCCCCCAATCGCCATTTCCCACCTCGACGCCAGCCACGCCCCAGCCCACCGTCCCCAATCCCCATGCCCCTCCTCACCCTCGCCGCCTGCTACCTCATCGGCTGCCTCGTCTCCGCATGGTACCTCGTCCGCTGGCGCACCGGCGCAGACCTCCGCCAACTCCACTCCGGCACCACCGGTGCCCGCAACGCCGGACGCATCCTCGGCCCCGCAGGCTTCACCATCGTAGCCCTCCTCGACGCCCTTCGCGGCTTCCTCGCCATGTCCCTCGCCCACCACGCAGGCCTCTCCAACTGGTGGCTCACCGCCGCAGGCCTCGCCGTCACCGCAGGCCACCTCTGGCCCATCCAACTCCGCTTCCACGGCGGCAAAGGCCTCGCCGTCGCCTCCGGCGTCCTCCTCTGGTCCCTCCCCCTCCGCTCCCTCCCAGCATGGTCCCTCGCCATCTCCCTACTCACCCTCGTCCTCTGGTCCCACCTCCGCCCCCCACGCCAACGCCCCAACTGACTAGACCGCCGCAGCAAGGCCGTCCCGGCCTTGTCCCAGCCGCATTTTGGCCCCTGCACGCAAAGTGGCACAGGCATCTTGCCTGTGACCCCATTGCCAAAGTCTCCATCTGCAAAGTGGCACGGGCATCTTGCCTGTGACCCCATTGCCAAAGTCTCCATCCGGAACCCCGGACATCATGAAACAAGCCTCCTCCCTCGGCATGCAAATCACTGCCGCTTAGCAACTTATCAAACATCCACTCAGCAGGCCCTCCTCCCCTTCCAAACACAGCCCACGCCTCCCCAACAGAGTACCGGCAGCGGGACTCGAACCCGCAAGACCCTCGCGGGCCAGCGGATTTTAAGTCCGCTGCGTTTACCATTTCGCCATGCCGGCTCATCCCTCGCGCACCCCAACCCTGTAGGCGCCCCGCCAAAAAGGCAACCGCCCTCCACATTGCGCCTCGCCACACCTGCATGCACCGTCTCCCCATGATCGCCGCGCTCCGCCGCACCATCTCCGACCTCTTCGATCCGCGCCTCACATGGACGCTCATCAAAGCAGTCTCCCTCAGCGTCCTCGGCTACGCCGCCGTCTGGGCCCTCTCGTGGTGGTTCCTCACGCACAGCCGCTGGGCCGATTCCATCTGGCTCGACCGCACCCTCCACGTCCTCGGCGGCCTCGCCGGTGTCGTCCTCTCCCTCCTCCTCTTCCCCTCAGTCTTCGGGGTCCTCCAATCCGTCTTCCTCGACGGCGTCGCCGACCGCATCGAACACCGCCACTACCCGGAACTCGGCCCATCTCGCGGCACCGCCATCCGCGACGGCCTCATCGTCGCCGTCAAAATCCTCATCCTCATGGTCGTCGTCAATCTCATCATGCTCCCCATCTACATCGTGGGCTCACTCCTCCTCGGCGCAGGCATGATCCTCTTCTACGCAGTCAATGGCTTCCTTTGCGGCCGCGAGTACTACACGCAGGTCGCCCTCAGACGCATGCCGCGCCACGAAGTCAAACGTTGGGCCAAAGCCAATCGCACCACGCTCTGGATCGCCGGAACCGCCATCACCCTCCTCGGCACCATCCCCATCCTCAATCTCGCCGCCCCAGTCATCGGCTGCGCCTTCATGGTCCATGTCGCCCGGACCCTGCGCGCCCCGCGGCCCGCCAGCTAGTGTGGTCCGCCTTACAGATGGTGTCTTATGGACGAGGGATTTTTCCCGAGTCCAAGGCGCGAGGAGGGCGCGAATCAGCATTCGCAACCGACGAGCAACACAGGAATCGGGAAAAAGACCCGTCCTCCCAAGCTCCGCAAAGCGGCTGAATCATCCTTCCTTCCCACCAAATCAGAAGATACCATCTGTAAGGCGGGCTGCACTGACCGCCCGCCTCAGCAGGCCCGCCGCAGCGTCTCCGCCGGCGATGCCGTCCCTTTCCGCAAATCCTTCAGCGAAAGCCCGCGGCGATTCGCAATCCGCAGCGCCTCCATCACGTCCTCCATGTCCCAGAATTGGGTCTTGTCCATCGAGCCAACTTCACGAAGTGGCTGCAGGATATCGCTGGTGACCGGTCCTTCCGGCTGTGTCGTGGGATTCATAATGATTCCTTTCTTTTTTGTGTTGTAACACCACTCCCATACCCCATCCCCACAGCTTCCGCTAATAACCCCGCGTCACGATTTCGTCACGGGCTCCAGCCCTCGAGAGCCTTCGGAAAATCCTCGCTGACACCCGCCACCGCCCGTACCAGAACCTCCCCGGCCAAGCCCCTTATCCTCAGGCGCCCTCAGCCTCAGCCACCACGCAAAGCTGGCCGCACTAGCCGAATCCTCACATCTCCCCCCGTCACCACCGCATCCCGCGTCACCATCCGGCACGACCCCGCCCCGAACGCCTCCGCCGCAATCAGCGGCCGCCCCTCACCGCACAGCAGCGGAGCCACATAAATCCACGCCTCATCCACCAATCCCGCCGCAAACATCTGCGCGTGCACCACCCCGCCTCCCTCCACCAGCACCGTCACCACCCCGCGCCCCGCCAGCTCCCGCAACACCGTCTCCATCGTCCGCCCGCCCCTGACAATCGTCCGCTCCTGCCACTCATCCGTGAAAATCCGCGCCCCGTCAGGCAACCGCCCGGAATTTGTCAGGACCACCCGCCACGGCTGCTCTTTCCCCTCCGGCACACCCGCACCACGCACCGTCAACGCCGGATCGTCCACCCGCACCGTCTCCGCTCCCACCACAATCGCATCCGCCCTCACCCGCAACTGCATCGCATCCGCCCTCGACTCCTCCGACGTCAGCCACTGCCCCTCCCCACTCGGCCGCGTCAGCTTCCCATCCAGACTGATCCCCGCCTTCGCCACCACCCACGGCATCCCCGTCGTGATGAACTTCGCAAACGGCGCAATCACCTCCCCGCACGTCTCCGCCAGCACCCCGCGCGTCACCTCAATCCCCGCCGCCCCCAGCATCTCCCCCGCCCGACCCGCATGCCGCGGATTCGGATCGTCCGCCCCCCATACCACCCGTCCCACCCCAGCCCCGATCAGCGCCCCCGTGCACGGCGGGGTCCGCCCGCTCGTCGAACACGGCTCCAAAGTCACATACACCGTCGCACCCCGCAACGCCGCCGCACCATGCGCCGCCTCCGCCGCACGCAACGCCTCCACCTCCGCATGCGGCCCTCCCGCCCGCCGGTGCCAGCCCTTTCCTAGCAACTCACCATCCTTCACCACC
>CANHUG010000109.1 GCA_947462995.1 Verrucomicrobiales bacterium
AATCACCCGGCTCAAAGACGTCTCCGACGCCCTCCAGAAGGAAGACGGTTCGTCCTTCCACCTCATCAAGCTCGCCGGCGAAGGCCGCCCGCTCGTCATCGACCGCAAACAAGCCGCCGACGCCCAGCCCCGCCTCCTCCAGAAATACGGCCTCGGAGCCTCCGCCTACATCGAATAACCGCCCCACCCAAGGTCTCCGTCTCCCGCCTCTCTCCCATGATCCCTTTCCGATCTCTCCTCGCAGCCTGCCTCGCAGCCGTCGTCTCGCCGCTCGTCGCCGATGACGCCGCCTCCCCGGCTCGCTCCATGCTCCGCGTCAATATCACCAGCCAGCCCTACAACTTCGGGCTGCCATGGCAGAAACAAAACCCCGGCACCCGCCGCGGTCTCGGCGCTCTCCTCCCAGGCAATCGCGTCCTCATCACCGCAGAAATGGCCCAGGACGCCAGCTACGTCGAACTCGAAGCCGCCGCCTCAGGCCGCAAACTCACCGGCAAAATCGAAGCCGTCGACTACGAACTCAATCTCGCCACGGTCATCCCAGCCGCCGACACCGGCGACTTCTTCGCCGGCATGATCCCCCTCGCCGTCGACTCCGCCCTCAAACCAAAAGCCACCCTCGATGTCTGGCAGTTCGAGGCCAACGGAGCCCCCGTCGTCTCCCCCATCGAACTCAACCGCGTCGACCTCGCCCCATACTTCCTCGACGACCAGTTCTTCCTCATCTTCCAGGCCACCGGCGGGGTCCAGTACCGCGCCGGCACCTTCACGCTCCCGGTCGTCCACGACGGCAAACTCGCCGGCATGCTCCTCCGCTACAACTCGCGCGACCAAGTCGCCGACATACTCCCTCCCGGCATGATCAGCCGCTTCCTCGACGATGTCGCCGTCCCCCCATACGAAGGCACCCCTAACTTCGGTGCCAAACTCAACAGCACGCTCGACCCTCAACTCCGCTCGTTCCTCAAACTCGCCGACGTCGAAGGCGGCATGCTCGTCACCGGCATCACCCCAGGCTTCTCCGCAGACAAAGCCGGCATCAAAGACGGCGACGTCATCCTCTCCATCAACAACCTCACCATCGACAGCCGCGGCTACTACAATGACCCCGAATTCGGGCTCCTCGCCGCAGGCCACCTCCTCCGCGGCGGTGCCAAAGTCGGCGAATCCGTCCAACTCAAGGTCGCCCGCGACGGCACCATCCTCAACATCCCCTGCACGCTCCTCCGCCGCAACCCCGAGGACTACCTCGTCGACCCCTACATGTTCGACCGCGGCCCGCGCTTCCTCATCCTCGGCGGTCTCCTCTTCCAGGAACTCACCCAGAACTACCTCCAACTCGCCGGCCGCGAATGGCGCGACCGCGCCCCCTTCCGTCTCGTCTACGCCCTCGGCAACCAGGACGACTTCCTCAAACAAGGCCGCCGCAAACTCGTCTTCCTCAGCGGCGTCCTCCCTGCCCCAGGCCTCATCGGCTACGAACGACTCCGCAATCTCATCGTCACCAGCGTCAATAACAAACCCATCAACGACGTCAAAGACCTCGCCGAAGCCCTCAAATCCCCAACCGACGGCATCCACAAAATCGAATTCAGCGACTTCCCTAAGGTCATCTACGTCGACGCCGCCCAGGCCGAACTAGATAACAAAGAATTCGTCCCCGCACGCTACCGCATCCGCGAACTCCAGCGTCTCGACTGACACCCCATCTCCCGGCGCACCTCCTCACGCGCCACCCCTCTCCAAGCCGCGGGCCCTCAAAAGCCCGCGGCTTCTTCTTTCCCCGCCCTCCACCACGCCCCTCCCAACTCCCCATTCCAACATCTCCCTCTCCTCAACCCCTATCCCTCCTCTTTCCTCTTTCCCCACCTTGCCCGCCCCCAGCCTCTCCCCTCCTCTCCTCCCGTCCTCCTTCCCCGTTTCTCACTTCTCACTTCCCACTTCTCACTTCTCCGGACTCCACCCATCATCCCGCTCGTCCCGCACCGCATCACTCCGCAGCACTTCCTCCAGCACCTTCACCGATTGCCGCGCCTCTGACAAATACGCCGCCCGGTCATGCCGCAACGCCGCCATCCGCCGCAACGCCAGCTCATCATGCCGCCGGAACTGCCGCACCGCCCGCACCGCCGTATGCCCCGGCACTCCCAGATGCCTCATCCCCGCCACCGCCATCTCCAGCGACGCATCAAGGGTCTCCCGAAACACATCCTCCACCCCCGCATCCAGCAACTCATACGCCTCCAGCCGCCCCCGCACCCTCACAAGAATCCTCAGCTGCGGAAAATGACGCTGCAGCAGTCTCACAATCTCCAGACTCTTCTCCACACTCGCCAGCGTCACCACCGCCAGCTTCGCCTGCCCCGCACCCGCCGCATGCAGCAGCTCCAATCGCGTCGCATCCCCATAGTGCACCTTGAACCCGATCTTCCTCAGCCGGTGGCGTCAGCCACCGGTCTAACATACTAATAAACCACCGCCCCGGCAGGGGCGGCAGAACCCTCCCAACAAGCCATCCCCAGACTCTGGACTGCCGCTAAAACTACAGAACATCCTGCCCGGCGGCAAGCCAACCCGCGATTCTCACTTCTCACCCCACCACCCCCCTCCCCACACGTCCCCTTTTACTATTCACCATTTTCAATCTCCAATTTCCAATCAGCCCAGAACCCGCCCGTCCCCCTCAAGGCCGCAACACGCGCACCGCCACCATCCCCGCGACCTTCACCGCACGACCTCAAAAAATACCCCGGCAATAGCGCAGGTAGGAACTGGCGTGAGACACCGCGATAACCCAGGCAATTGTAAAGCCAAACCACGTAGGCGCGAGGTGCCGCAACGATTGAATGCTCGTCACGCCATAAAGAATGCCCATGCCAACTCCACACAAGGCAATCACCATGAACCTTTCCCGCCGCGACCAGTACGGGTTTGCAAGTGATCGCCCTCCAAGCGCAAACACAGTAATCCAAAAGCCCACCAGCATGATCAAAAAAGGAACCGACACGCCCTCCCGCTCGAGTAAAAACACGCCAAAGACTTCAATGAGGGCACCCGCAATGAACGCCACAAGCCTCAGACCGCGCAGACGTCTCGGCCTCACCACTATCGGCGGATTTGCAGAATAACCATCCATCGTTCCAGCCCTCCATAGCCGCAACCCACCACCCACGCAATCCAGATCTCCACCTCACCGTTCCTTCCACCCCATCCACCCGCGCGTCAACGAGCGCTAGCGAGTTAGCGCATCCCCACCCGCCCAAACAAGCCCCCTCCCAACCACGCCTCTCCCAACGAGTCCGCTCCCAAATCTCAAATCCCGAATCCCCCTCCCCACCACCCCGCAACCATCAATCCTTCCCCTCCTTTGCATCGCTCTCGATTGCCCGAATGCGCCCCAATACAAACCCACCACCGAGCGCCAAGATGCCGCCAACAAAGGGCACCCACGGGGAAACATACATCGTCGTGTGCCTTTTGATCACCGACACACTCAACTCGTCACGGACGATCTCAGAACCCAGCTCTTCAACCGTAAACAACGCCGCGTAGAGCGGAAGCGCAGTCAGCGCCAACCCGATCACCGCGGCGCTCCATCCACCGATTCGCATGGTTCTTGTCGTTCTCATCTGCAGCCTCTAGGCGTCTACTTCATCCGAGGCGGGAATACAAACCAAATCTCAAATCCCTCCCCTCATCGCATTGCCTTGATCACCTGACGCCCGAGAAAAAAGTAGATCGCCGGAAGATTGAAACACGGCTCACCGGCCATGAATCCCACCTCATCCCCAGTGTCCCCAGCCCCTCTCGCAGCCGTGCCCTGATAGCTCCCCACAAACTCAAAGAGCTCACTCGTGCCAATCCGGTACCGACCAGTAATCTCCACGTCCACCAATCCCTGCGCCTCCTTCTGAGCAACGTAACGCGCCTCTTCTCCCTCGGAAACAAAATCGGTGACCACCCCGCCCGACTGAATCGCCGGAAACAGCCACGCCCATCCACAATACGCAAGGAGCAGGTTGTCGTCATCGATCGCCTCGACGCCTTCCCCCAAAAACGACCACGTCAGCGATCCATTCACAAACCCACGACCGCACGTCCCATCCGGCATCACATACTCACAAAGGTGAATCTCCGCTTCACCGTTGATCAGACTCGCCTGATAAGTGCGCTTGTGGCGGACAGTCTTCGGACGCACGCCGAATTCACTGGGGTGGGCCAGCCACTCCGCCATCTCATCTTCATGCTTATTTTTTCTACCGAATCCGAACATAGAAATTTCAGTTGGTGCTGAGTCTCACATTTTCACATTAGCAGTTCATTACAACCCTCCGGCAGGATGAACAGCGAATCCCTTCCATGTAGCATCCCGTAAAGAGTCCAGCGTCCCCGATTGGCTCACCTGCACCAAAGCGAGACGCCAAGTTCTTGAACAAACTGGCTTCACCATTGAACCAGCTCAATCCGCCCTGATCTGCGGTGTAAAGGCACCCCCGAACCGCAGAACCGCCGCACAATGGACAGCTGACGGGTTCCTGCTCTGGTTTGCTCATCGGATAAAGCAGGCTGAAACAACAACGCTCACTCCTCCTCGTCACCTGCTCCGCGAGAATCGTCCGTCCTCTTATCCACAGCATCAAATGTCAGGATCTTGGCAAACCACCCCGCATACCTCGCCACAACAAGGCCCAGGCACGTACCAAAGGCCACCAAATACTTTACCGCCTTGATCGGATCCAAAACCGCACCCGAATCAGAAACCGGCACCTGCGCAAGATTGAATAACGCAAACAATCCTTGAACAAAAACGTAGATACCAGCCAGCCTGACAATTAATGTGGAAGTTCTCATGATCGGATTCTGCTGCATTGGGCACTTCCGCCAACCGGACAGGGCCGCGGCGGTCAGCGAGAGTTCTAGCATGGACTCCGCAGGGAGGAAAGCAGATTTTCGGTGAGGACGGCAAGAACCGTCCAGTCCCTTCCAGCCCGCCCCATCCCGCATACGGCGCGACACTCCAAGCCCGATGTCCCCGCCACCCCATCCCACAAGAACGCCGACACCCAGCGATCCCGAGGTCACGGCGTGGCCTTCATGCGCACGGATCCAGTCACACCAAATAACGGGAACATAGATCATCCCCGGTGCTGTCGCCGATCCTGTTCAACCACACGGTCATTGGCTGGCTCTTTCCTCGCAGCCATGCACCCATGAATGTTCGCCTTCGGATGGTTCGTGTGGGGTCGTCATGCTCCCTTTAGGGTAACGGAAACGGGGGACGTGTGGCAAGACTCAAGTCCACATGATCTCGATCACTCGCGGGATGACGAAGCCAGTTGGAATTCATGACGCTGCCACCCGATTGGACACATCAAAACGTGATCCCTGAAAGCGCCCCCCTCACTCGCGCCACACCATCTCCGCAGGATATTGCGCCCGCCGAAACTCCTCCCGGTGTATCCCGTGCCGCTGCAGCAGCGCCGTGTTCGGATACGAACCCAGCAGGATGCAGTTCCGCTCCCGCTCCGGCCGCCCCGCCGCCCCGCCATTGATCTCATCTTCTGCTTCCGCCACCAGCGGATCCGCCGCGTGACCCTCGATCTCCACAAAATACAGATACTCGAACTGACGCCCCAATCTCGGATAGGGATACACGCACGCCACATTGATCTGACGGCTCGCAAACGCCCCCAATGCCCGGTGCACCGACCCGGGCTTGTCCGCCAGATTCAAAAGATAACACGTCTTCTGCAGGTCGTGATCCTCCGTCCCCGTGATCTGCGCCAATTGATCCCGCTGCGTCACCCGCACCCGCGCATCCCGCATCGGCGGCATCGGCTGCGGCCCCAGAATCCAGAACCTCGTCAGCCCTCCCCTCACATCCGTCAGCCACGCCCCGTCGTCCCATTTCAGTTCCCCGCTCGCCATCGCCTCGCCTAACGCCACCTCCCTCAGCTCCGGCTCATGCCGCTCCAGCGCTTCCGGCGACGCCATCGCCGCCACCCCTTCATCCTCTAACGCCTGCTGCACCCCGTCCCCCGTACTCAGCGCCTGCGTGAATTCGATCTCCGGCCGAGCCTGCTGCACCGCCCCCAGAAACCGCGAACACTGCCGCAACGCACTCGCATGACTCGCAATTCTCCTCACATCCCCGAACTTCCCCGTCCGGCTGATCAGTAAATGCCGGATCGGCAGCAACTCCTCCCAGCAGATGTATGGCCGCTTCACCGTCTCCGTCTCAAACAACCGCTCCAATTCCCGGATCGACTCCACTATGATCCCATCCAGCGTGTTCTCGACCGCAATCACCCCGTACTCGATCTCCCCCGCCGCCGCCGCCTGCACAATCGCTGCATGCGTCTTCAACGGCACTTCCCGAAACCCCGCCAACCCGTCCACCCGCCCCGCAAAATGCGCCGCAAACCGTCGCGCCGCCGTGTAGCCATTCGTCAGCGGGGCCGGTGCGAGAAATCCAATGCGGGGCAGTTCCATCGCGCCGTCCCTACCCCGTCCCTCGCCCCGCATCAAGCCGTTCGCTCCACCTTCCATCCTTGCCCTCGCCCGCCCTCCCACGCTACCATCCCCACCCATGCCGTCGCCTCTCCCGCTGCGCTCCGCCGCCTTCCTGATCCTCGCCGCTGCGACCGCCACCGCCTCCCCTGCAGCCTCGATCATCTACGTTCCGCCCAACTGGCTCGAAAGTCTCTCCTCCACCCCAGCCACCAGCCACCCCCGCTTCCCCGTCGTCATCCCATCTATCGGACCGCTCGCTACCATCGACGCCCGTCTCGCCCTCGCCAATGCCGGCGTCACCCTCGCCGACGATGAACTCGCCCTCCTTTCTCAATCTCGCCCCGACTCCCGCTCCATCCTCTTCCTCCGCGCCAACCAACTCACCACCGACCTCGTCAACACCGTCGCCCCCGGCGGCTTCGTCGACGACTTCGGCCCGCCCTACGCCTCCATCCGTCTCTGGTTCACCGAATCCTCCCCCTCCTCCCCGCCCCGCACTCTCCTCGACCAATCCATCGTCTGTAAACGCGGCGAGCGCTCAACCTTCACCCGATCCCGCCCAGGCACCCTCGATGTCCAATCCACCTTCGCCTTCTCCAAAACCGAACTCCCTGACATTGTCTCCATCGAATCCTCCGGCCGCGTCCGCACCCGTTCCTTCGCCGCCTCATGGTCCGGCGAGTCTTCCGTCTATGCAACCAACCCGTCAGGCACCATCATCTGGATAGGCAACGGCTCGTCCCCGCAATCCTCCGCCATCGGCCGTCTCTCCTTCACACTCCTTCCTGACACGTTCGATTCCCGTAACGCCAACGCCATCGACGCCGAAATCCGCGCCGCCGCATCCCCGGGCTTCCTCACGATCCAATCCGACCTCCTCCCCGCCCCGCCTGACCTCTCCGCCGAAGAAAGCTGCGCCTTCATCGAACCCGGCACCGCCACACCCAACGCTCCCCGTCTCGTCGACGCCCGCCGCTGGCTCGCCTCCCGCGGCATCACCACCCAACCCGGCGAATCCGCATGGCTCGTCCCGCGCTTCGGCCTCCTCTACGTCTCCGCCCGCGGCCCCACCCGCTACGCCATCGCCGGCCTTGTCCTCCATTCCTCCCCCCCATCATCTCTCAACCTCCAGCTCCACTCGCCCTCCATCCGTCTCTTCCGCAATATCCCCCTGCACCCGACCGATGGCACCGTCTCCGGCCGTGTCTCCGGTCTCCCCTTCTCTCCCGACGCCGGCGTTTACGTCCACTCCTTCCACGCATCCGCCTCCCTCACCCTCGGCCTCGTCTCCCTCCCCGTCGGCCCCGAACTCTGGTCCATCCAAACCGAGTGCTCGTTACGCATCGCCGGCCACCTCCTGACACCATTCGCCTCCGCCTCCAGCCACTCCCTCGCCCCGCTCAACCTCACGCTCTCCGCCGCCTTCCCCGAATCCCCAGCGGCCGCCCTCCTCCTCAACCCAGCCCGCAAAGCCGCCGCCCTCCGCGACATCACCGCCGCCCTCAACCCCTCTCCTCTCCCAACCCCCTCCCCACCTCGCGGCTTACCCTTGCAGTCTCTCTCGCCCGAACCCAAGTGACCCAAACCATGCCGAAGCACTTCCTCTACTTCGACCTCGAAACCCAACGCTCCGCCGGCGATGTCGGCGGCTGGGACCACAAGGACAAAATGGGCATGTCCGTCGGCGTGCTCTACAGTACCGCCACCTCCTCCTACACCATCTACCCGGAAGACAAGGTCGACCAGCTCATCGCCGACATGGCCCGCGCCGACCTCGTCATCGGCTTCAATCACGTCGAGTTCGACTACCGCGTCCTCCAGGGCTACTCCATGTGGGACGTCGAAAGCCAGATGACCAGTCTCGACCTCCTCCTCGATATCGAAAAGAAACTCGGCCACCGCATCAAGCTCGACGACATCGCCACCGCTTCCCTCGGCACCGGCAAAACCGCCGACGGGCTCGACGCCATCCGCTGGTGGCGCGAAGGCAAGATCATGAAAATCGCCGAATACTGCTGCTTCGACGTCAAGGTCACCAAGCTCGTCCACGAATTCGGCGTCCGGAACGGCTACGTCCGCTTCCGCGACCGCTACGGCCGCGACCAAACCGTCGAGGTCGACTGGCCCGACTGGCAGTAACCTCCGCATTTCACCGTCACCGAACGCCTTGCGGCCGCCCCGCCCACGCTCTAAAGCCGCGGGATGCGTTCCTTATTCCTCCCGTTCTCCCTCGCCGCGCTCGCCGCCGCCGCTCCATCCGTCTTCGCCGACGGTGCCTTCTACGGCGACCCACCCGACGCCAACCACCCATGGTCCATCCACGACATGAACCGCGCCCAGCCCGCGCGCGTCGAACCCGGCTCCTACAGCACTCAGGAACAACCCGGCAAACCTCCCTCGGACGCCATCATCCTCTTCGATGGCTCCCCAGCCTCCGTCGATAAATGGGCCGCCGACAAAAACCCGGTCGAACCCACCAAGTGGATCGTCAAAGACGGCACGCTCCAGTGCGTCCCCGGCGCAGGCTACACCAAAACCCGCGAGGAATTCGGCGACTGCCAGCTCCACCTCGAATGGTCCGCCCCCGCCAAACCCGAAGGTTCCAGCCAAGGCCGCGGCAACAGCGGGGTCTTCCTCATGGGTCAAGTCGAGGTCCAGGTCCTCGACAACTTCAACAACCCCACCTACGCCGACGGCTTCGCCGGCTCGGTCTACGGCATCAACCCGCCCATGGCCAACCCGCTCGTCGCTCCCGGCCAGTGGCAGATCTATGACATCATCTTCCGTCGCCCGGTCTTCAAAGACGGCAAAGAAATCGAATCCGGCTACCTGACCGTCTTCCTCAACGGGGTCCTCGTCCAGGACCACACCGCCCTCGAAGGCGGCGGCGGCCACATGGGCCGCTCCAAATCCCACCCGTTCCCAGAAAAAGGCCCGCTCAAGCTCCAGGACCACGGCAACCCGGTCCGCTACCGCAACATCTGGTACCGTCCGCTCCCCAAACGCGCCTCCGAAGGCGGTGACACTAGCACCATGAGCCCGGAAGCCACCGCCGCCAAACGCAAGCAGATCGCCGCCTCCATCCGCGACGCCGCCGCCAAACAGCAGGGCAAGGAACAACTCCTCCACTTCATGGAGTCCCTCACCTACGAGGCCGACCCAGCCACTATCACCAAGGTCACCGATCTCGCCACCGCATGGCACGCCTCCTTCAAGGACCTCGCCCCTGACAAACTCGCCGACAAAAAAGGCGAGGTCCTCCAGGTCAACAAAGCCGTCCAATACCTCGTCCGCTTCAAAATGCTCCCGGACTCGTTCCTCCTCAACGCCCCACTCAAAAAACTCATCAGCGACCTCGGCTGGGATAAGTAATCCCTGACCGATATCCCGCTCCCGGTGCTGCCGTCCGCCGTTCATCCCATGGCCGTCTCCTGACGACCCAAGGGCCCACCCGGCGGACGGCAGCCACCCTATCAAGCAACGTGACACAGGCATCCTGCCTGTGACTTCACCCCGCAAGCCCACCCTAGAAGGAGGCCGTCCCGGCCTCGTCCCTCACCCTCCACCTTTTCAAACACAGCCTGCGTGCGTCCCTCCTGACAAACGGTGTCTCGTGGACGACCCACCCTCCCCAGTGAAGCTCGGCATCCTCTACCACCAGTTCCTCCGCCGCGGCGGGCTCGAAGGCTATCTCCTCAAATTCTGCGGAGAACTCGCCGCCGCCGGCCACTCGCTCCACCTCGCCGGGGTGCACTGCGACGATAACTTCCGCCACCTCGCTTCCTCCGTCCAGCTCTTCCCTGCCGCCCTGACAAAAAACGGCACGCTCCGCCGCTTCGCTGCCCAGTCCGCCTCCTTCGTCCCCTCATGGGACGTAGACGCCGTCCTCGGCTTCGGCCGCACCTTCAAACAACACGTCCACCGCGCCGGCGGCGGCTGCCACGCCCGCTTCTCCTCCGACCTCCCATGGTGGAAACGCTGGCGTCCCAAAAACCAGACCGAACTCGCCCTCGAACACCAACTCTACACCAGCGGCCAAACCCAGCG
>CANHUG010000110.1 GCA_947462995.1 Verrucomicrobiales bacterium
CTCCCCATCGAATTCAAAGTCGTCCGCGAAGACACCGGCCTCACCCCACCAGAAGTCCGCCGCCGCAGCGAGGAATTCGCCCGCAAATGGATCGATGTCCAGAAAGCCTCCTTCCGCCGCCTCGGGGTCTTCGGCGACTGGGACAACCCCTACCTCACGCTCTCCGCTTCCTACGAAGCCCACATCGTCCGCTTCTTCGCCACCTGTCTCGAGAAAAACCTCGTCTATCGCGACAAGCGCCCGGTCCAGTGGAGCTACGGCGCAAAAACCGCCCTCGCCGAAGCCGAAGTCGAATACAAAGAGAAAACCTCCCCAGCCATCTTCGTCAGCTTCCCCGCCCTCACCGGCCCGGTCGCCGACGCCAAGGGCTCGTTCGTCATCTGGACCACCACCCCATGGACGCTCCCGGCCAATCTCGGGATCATGGTCAAACGCGACTACACCTACGTCCTCGGCGAATTCTCCCACGAAGACGGTCGCTCCGCCACGCTCCTCATCGTCCGCCCGCTTATCGATGCCTTCGCCGCCAAAACAGGCTTCCACCTCACCGGCCCAGCCACCGAACTCAAAGGCGACGCCCTCGCAGGCTCCCTCGCCCAGCACCCATTCCTCGACCGCTCCTCCAAGGTCATCTGCACCGACTTCGTCACCGATGACACCGGCACCGGCCAGGTCCACACCGCCCCAGGCCACGGCAAGGAAGACTACATCGCCGGACGCGAACACGGTCTCGGTCTCCTCTCCCCCGTCGACGACGACGGCCGTCTCACCGCCGATTGCGGCATCCCGGAACTCGCCGGCACGCTCGTCTTCGACGCCAACGGCCCTATCATCCGTCTCCTCGCAGAACGCGGCATGCTCCTCGGCAAGGAAAACTACAAACACGACTACCCCCACTGCTGGCGCAGCAAAACCCCTATCATCTTCCGCAGCGTCCCCCAGTTCTTCCTCCGCATCGACGACATCCGCGCCGCCGCCCTCTCCGAAATCGACCGCGTCCAGTGGCTCCCCCACTGGGGCCGCGCCCGCATCCACGGCACCGCTGAAAGCCGCCCGGACTGGTGCATCAGCCGTCAGCGCACATGGGGCGTCCCCCTCCCCGTCTTCTACAACAACGGCGAACCCGTCCTCGACGCCGCCGTCGCTCGCAAGGTCGCTGCTCTCATCGAGTCCCTCGGCACCAATGTCTGGTTCGAAAAATCCGACGCCGAACTCACCGCCCTCCTCGACCTCCCCTCCCATTGGACCAAAGGCCGCGACACGCTCGACGTCTGGATCGACTCCGGCTGCTCCAGCATGGCCGTCACCGAATCACGCCCCGAACTCGGCAACGGCGGCATCGCCGACCTCTACATCGAAGCCACCGACCAGCACCGCGGCTGGTTCCAGTCGTCCCTCATGTGCAGCATCATCCACCGCAGCACCGCTCCCTACAAGACCGTCATGACCCACGGCTTTGTCACCGACACCTCCGGCGAGAAAATCAGCAAGAGCGGCGACAAACCCATCAACGCCGAATACTACTATAACAAATACGGCGCAGACCTCGTCCGCCTCTGGGTCGCCTCCGTCGACTGGCAGAACGATGTCCCGTTCTCCGACAAGCTCTTCGAACAAAACGGCGAAGTCTACCGCCGCTTCCGCAACACGCTCCGCATCCTCCTCGGCAATCTCCACGACTTCACTCCTGCCGAGCACTCCGTCCCCAACGACGCCCTCACTCTCCTCGACCGCTGGATCCTCGAACGGCTCCACTCCGTCACCCGCGACTGTCTCGCCGCCTACGCCGCCTACGACTTCCGCAAGGTCTTCATCACGCTCAACCAGTTCTGCGCCACAGACCTCAGCGCCCTCCATATCGACATCACCAAGGATAGGCTCTACTGCGACCCTGCCAACAGCCCGCGCCGCCGCAGCGCCCAGTCCGCCATGCACAAGGTCCTCACAGACCTCACCAAACTCCTCGCTCCCATCCTCGCCTTCACCGCCGACGAAACATGGGAATTCGCCGGGCATACCGACAGCGTCCACGAACAGGACTTCCCCACACCCGACCCTGCCTTCGCCTCCACCGAAGCCTCCAGCGCCATCGCCCAACTCCAGTCCATCCGCGATCTCCTCCAGCAGGAAATCGACCGCGCCCGCAAGGACAAAACCATCGGCAGCAATCTCGAAGCCGCCGCCACCCTCACCATTCCAGACGGCCACCCCGCCGCCACCATCCTCGCCGACCGCGACACCGTCAGCGAATTCCTCATCGTCAGCGACCTCACCATCACCACCGGCCAACCGTTCTCCGTCGCCGTCACCCGCACCGCCTGCACCAAATGCCAGCGCTGCTGGCGTCACCTCCCCGACGTCGGTTCCTTCGACGCTCACCCAGCCCTCTGCGGCCGCTGCGTCTCCGCCCTCGCCTGACCCCACCCACACACCCGCCCCCAAGCACCATGATCGCCGACCTGCTCGAAAAACTCCGCGCCTCCGTCAACGAAGCCGAGGGCCTCTCAAATGCCGACCGCGCCATCCTCCTCGGCCACATCAACGCCATGGAGCCTGCCGCCGCCTCCGAACTCCCCACCCCGGAACCCTCCGCCCTCGACGACCTCCGCTCCTCCCTCCAATCCTTCGAAGCCTCCCACCCAGACCTCACCGCCCAACTCAACACCCTCGCCACCACCCTCGCCAACATCGGCCTCTAAACCCCCTCCGAACCAGCCCCTCCCCCCCCAGGGTAGGGACGTGCTCCCGCACGTCCGCCTCTCCGACCAAGCGAGCCGAAGGCCTTGGAATGCGGAAGCCTGCTGCCGCTTTCCCGGAGCCAGCCCGCTGGCCCGGCACCGTTCAAGTTCGCCCCCTCCGTACCAGCTAGCCGCAGGCTCTGGACTGCTGTGAGCCATCACAGCTCCCTCTGCGCACGGAGTGCGCCTACCCGCCCTCCCCGCATGCCCCTCGCAGGCTTGATCAGGGTCCGGAAATCGGAAATACCATCCACCATCGGACGCCCCATGCCAACCGAATCGGACGAGGTAGAGTCGCCGCGTCAGCCAAGCGAGAGCCCAACGCCCCCACTGCCTCAGCCACCCTCATTGATCCGCCTTATTGAAATCAACCAGACACCCAGAAACGGTTTTGATGAAGGCCTTCTCACTCGAGACGCTAGAATAAGCAGCCCTCACGCTAGCCACACTGATCCCGCGCACCTGCATCAGCGGAAATGCATATTTCGAGGCCTTCGCCGACAAGACGCCCAGAAACGCCGCGTCATCCGCTGTCGATAGAATTTCCCATTGGTTTCCAGACGCGGCGAAGTCCAGCAGGGCCGGAAAGACCACCCGAAGAAGCACCTGAGTCCTTCCGGTCTCCACGAGCTGCCGCCAGGCAGGAGATCCCGCCATCTTGCGCCCGTGATCGGACTGTTGATCACCAACCCCGAAAACAGCCGCCTGATAACTCGTATCCTTCCCCAATTGCTCAATCGCCATTCTTTGTGAGGCAACGACATCATCCTCCGGCACATAACGGATCAAAAACGACGCGGCACTGCACGGACTCTTCAATCCAAGAATTTCACTCCATCTCCGACGGATCTCCCCATGCTCACTTGGTTTTGTGACCGCAACCCTTGCCAGACAATAGACAGACAATTGGACAAATCCATCTGATAGCGCCGCATTGACCAGACCATCCGCCTTTGTAACCTTTTCAGCCATTGATGTCGAAATCAGAGCTGTCTCCATGAGTTTCCCCGGATCAAGGCCATCAACTGATGTCAGACGCTCCATGACGAAAGCCTGCGTCTTCTTCGCGACAAGCACCGCCCGATCACGAAGTCTCTTATCAACGGCGTCCATCGCCACTTTGCTTGAGGCAATTCTTGGCCACTCGACCGAGCTGTCCTTGATCAGTTCCAGAACTGCCACCCGGTCCGGTCTCCCGAAGGCATTCTCCCATCTGCTGACAATTGAATCCGGGGCATCCGAATCAGCGGCAACCACGCCTCCGTGGAGGACCCAGGCCAAACTGAAAACTGTGAGTACTTCTTTCATCGCAAAAAACTGGAATGCCGGGTGATCCATTGACCGAAAGTTTTGGACCGCACCTAACGATCGCGATTTCCGATACAGCCAACCGCTCCCGGATACCCCATATCACATTTCCGCGACTCCAAAAGTCCATTTCACACGCCCTCTCGCCAAAAGCCCTTCGCGCCCTCGCGTGAGCCCCGCTCTCCCAACCCGCCCCAGGGAGCGCTGAGCCCCAGCTCGGCGTTCTCCGAACTCGCCCCTTCCATACAAGCTAGCCGCAGGCTCTGGACTGCTGGGAGAATCACAGCTCCCTCTGCGCACGGAGTGCGCCTGCCAGCCCTCTCTCCACCAGCCCTTCGCGCCTTCGCGTGAGACACCTTCTCCCAACAAGCCCGCTCTCCTCGCATCCCTTGGGGATGCCGGCTTGTAGCCGGTGGTCGAGCGAGGTCACGAGCGATACCACCGGAAAACACACCAAATAACATCGCACCCCGGAGGGGTGCCGGCCCATCTCCGTTCAAGCCCCTCTCCCACCACCCTTCGCACCTCCGCGCCTTCGCGTGAGCCCCCCTCTCCGTTCGAGCCACCCTCTCAAATCTCAAATCCCCCTCTCCGACCCCGCCCCTCTCCAACCACCTCCGACCAAGCCCATATAACTTCTCACTTCTCACTTCTCACTTCTCCCCCCTCCGGCAGCCACGGCCGGAACTCCGGCGGAATCGGCGCCGTGAACTCCATCCGCTCACCCGTCACCGGGTGATCAAACGCCAGACGCCACGCATGCAGCATCATTCGCCCCGACGGCGTCTGCCGGCTCACCTTCGCATACGTCGCATCCCCTAACAACGGATGCCCAAGATGCCGCATGTGCACCCGGATCTGATGCGTGCGCCCCGTGTGCAGCGTGCACCGCACCAGCGCATCCGCGCCGCTCACATACTCCACCCGGTAATCCGTCACCGCCACCTTCCCCGCGTTTTCCGGCACCACCGCCATCCGCAGCCGGTTGTTGGGATCGCGCCCGATGTGATTCTGCACCGTTCCCTCCCGCGGCGACGGCACCCCCTGCACCACTGCAAGATACGTCTTCCCCGTCGTCCGCCCCGCAAACTGCTCCGTCAGCGAATGATGCGCCGCATCATTGCGCGCCACCACCAGACAACCACTCGTCTCCTTGTCCAGTCGGTGCACAATCCCCGGCCGCGCCACCCCACCGATGCTGCTCATCGCCCCGAACCGGTGCAGCAGCGCATTAACCACCGTCCCGTCCTCGTTCCCGTGCGCCGGATGCACCACCATCCCCGACGCCTTGTTCAGCACCGCCACATGATCATCCTCGTATAACACCTCCAGCGGAAGGTCCTGCGCCTGGGCCTCCGACGGCCGGTCCGGCGGAATCGTCCCCCCAATCACGTCCCCTGCCGACAACTCCCGACTCGCCTTCGCCTCCCGACCGTTCACCACAATCGCCCCTTCCTTCAGCAATGCCTGCAACCGCGCCCGCGAAAACGCTGGCAATCGCGCCACCAGAAACTTGTCCAGCCGCTGCCCCGCCTCCCCAGCCTCCACCGTCAGCAGAAAATCGTGCTCCATCTCGTCTCAACGTCCCGGATTCTCCCCCTCACAGCAACGCCCGGATCAGCTTCCCCTTCCACCCGTCCGGCAGCGGAAACTTCGCACCCGTCTGCTGCAAACCCAGTCGCAGCGCCTCCGTCATCCACCGCTTCGACGCATGCACCTCCACCACCTCCCCCGTGTTGTCCGCATTCAATTGATACCGCGCCGAAAACATCACCGGCTCAGGCTCGCCCGACAACTCAATCGTCGCCGTCACCCGCCGCTCCGTCACATCCAGCCGGAAATCCGCCAGCCGGATCCAATCCAGTCCCGCCGATTCGATCTTCGCCTGAATCGCTTTGAGTATAATCGCCTGAGGAGAAATCATGCCAGAAATCGTTGAGTTAGGTCACTGTAGGCATCCACTCTCCGATCCCGGAGAAACGGCCACCACTCGCGCTGATCCCGGATCGCGTCCGTGTCAATCTCCGCCATCAGCACTTCCTCCTGATCCGTCGACGCCTTAGCCACCAGTTGCCCCATCGGACCAGCCACAAACGACCGACCCCAGAACTCCAATCCCTGCCCGCCCGCCGGCGCTTCATGCCCGATCCGGTTCACCGACGCCACATAACACCCGTTCGCCACCGCATGACTCCGCTGAATCAGCTCCCACGATTGATGCTGATTCTCTCCCAGCGCCTCCTTCTCGCTCGGCATCCACCCGATCGCCGTCGGATAAAACAAAATCCCCGCACCATGCATCGCCGTCAGCCTCGCCCCCTCCGGATACCACTGATCCCAGCAGATCAGCACCCCGATCCTCCCAACCGCCGTGTCCCACGCCCGGAACCCACGGTCTCCCGGCGCAAAGTAATACTTCTCCTCAAACTGCGGATCGTGCGGAATATGCATCTTCCGATAAGCCCCCAGCAGCGCCCCGTTCGCATCAATCACACAGCACGAATTGAAATACAGCCCCGGCGCAGCCTTCTCGAACACCGGCAGCAGAATCACCACCTTCAGCTTCTTCGCCAGCTTGCAGAACCGCTCGCTCATCGGCCCCGGAATCGACTCCGCAAGCTTGAACCACTCCGGATTCAGATTCTGACAGAAATACACCGACGCAAACAACTCCTGCAGACACACAATCCGCGCCCCCTTCTTCACCGCCTCGGTGATGAACACCTCCGCACGGCGCAGGTTGTCCTCAACACGCTCGCTGCAGCGCATCTGAACCAGTCCAAGCTGGTAAACGGAAGATCGGGATCGGGCAGGCATCCCCCACCATCACCACTCCCGCCTCAGGCGCAAAAGTGAAGTTTGCCGTTTCCCACCCTCCCATCCAGTGGTCCCCGTCACCATGGAAGTGCAGCCCGGAACGCTCTATCTCGTCGCCACACCCATCGGCAACCTCGCCGATATCACCGAACGCGCCCGGCTCACCCTCGCCGGTGTCTCCCGCGTCGCCTGCGAAGACACCCGCCACTCCGGCATCCTCCTCCAGCACCTCGGCCTCCGCAAACCTCTCGTCAGCATCCACGAACACAACGAGGCCACCCGCTCCGCTGAAATGGTCGAAGCCCTCCTCGCAGGCGAATCCGTCGCCTACATCTCCGACGCAGGCATGCCCGGCGTCTCCGACCCAGGCCAGCGTCTCGTCAACGCCTGCCGCCGCGCCAACCTCCGCGTCGAAGTCATCCCCGGCCCCAGCGCCGTCCTCACCGCCCTCATCGGCAGCGGCTTCCCCGCCGACGCCTTCATGTTCGGCGGCTTCCTCCCAGTCAAAAGCGGCCAGCGCGAACGAGCCCTCACCGCCGCCATCGCCCGACCCGAAACCACCGTCTTCTTCGAAAGCCCCCACCGCATCGACGGCACCCTCGAACTCCTCGCCCGCATCGCCCCGGATCAACTCATCTGCGTCGCCCGCGAACTCACCAAAAAATTCGAGGAGTTCCGCCGCGGCACCGCCTCCGCCATCCACGACCATTATCGCAAACACCCAGCCAAAGGCGAAATCTGCCTCGTCCTCGCAGGATCCGATCTCCCCAAATGGGCCGCATGGAACGGCGCAACTCCCACCCCATGACCTCCCCCGGCCCCAGCCGCGCCGCCCGCCTCATCAAAGGCGCTGTCGGCACGTTCCTCCTCTGCGGCGGCCTCGCCGTCACCGCCCTCCTCTTCATCCCCTACCGCCGCGCCATCGAAACCCGCTCATGGCCCGCCGTCCCCTGCACCATCACCAGAAGCGATCTCCAACCGCTCCGCATCGCCGACTCCGCCGCCCCGGAATGGCGCGTCCTCCTCGCCTACACCTATTCAATCAACGGCAACACCCTAACCGGAACCCGCTGGCGCAGGGTCTCGTTCCTCAACCCCGACGACGCCTCGGTCTCCCGCAAATCCGCCCACCGCGAGGTCGCCGAGGACCTCACCCGCAAATACCCCGTCGGCCTCACCACCACCTGCCACGTCAACCCGCTCGACCCAGCAGAAGCCGTCCTCGAACATCAGTCCAAAGCCCCCATCTACACGCTCTGGTGGCCCATGATCTTCGCCTGCGGCGGCGCAGGCATCCTCTGGTCCGCCTGCCGTCAACCAACGCCCACCCGCAGCAAGGGCGTCCCGCCCTTGTCTCCACCCACCTAACCCCCCGCCCACCCAATCCCAACGGGATTGCGTCCCCCAGGGTTGGACTGCGGCACGCAGGCCTACCCTGGATCTCCCCCACAACACCCGCCAACCCCAAAGGGGTTGCGCCCCTAACCACATCCACCCCGCCCTCGTCCCTTCCACCCCTGCTTTCTCAAAAACAGCCTAGCTGACAAAGCTGCTTGAATAACACATCACTTCCTCTTCGAGATTCGCGAAAGAGCCTACCCACAGAAAATAACACGGACATCCCTGCCTTTCACCCGAAATCACCCCCTCTCTGCTCGGAAATTCCATCATATTGCCATAGCTTCACTGCCGCAATTGAACCCTCTGTCAAAACAACATCCCAATTCCCCACCGGAAACCAACATCTCGATTCACTTGTGATTGACGGCTCGCGTCTATCCGCTATGTTCTCCAACATCATGCGACCGAGCCCCCCCCCACACACACGCTGTCTCGTCGGGTATCGCCCGGATAATTTCCGCAGTCGGAGTCAGCGCCTCTATCTTCCGCATCATCTCGCCGCCACCACTTCGTGAGCGCCGTCAGCATCCCGAACGGGCAGCCTCACAGGGATTGAGAATCCCCACGCCCCGCGTCTCCCCGCTATCCAAACACCTGGCTGTCGGATTCGGAGCATTGCTCCCATTCACCCTCTCAGCGCAGGTACCCAGCCCGGTCGCCTCAGCAGAAACGCGGCCGACCGAACGAGCCACGGCACCGCTTGAAGACCGGAAGCTCATCGTGGAACACACCCACGATCCCGGTTGGGGACGCGTACCGCAAGAAACCAAGGCCGCTCCGCCCATCAACGATCCCCAGCGCACCGCCCTGCGCCAGCAACCACACGTAAGAGCCGCCATCGCGCGCGCCGCAGCCACCGTTCACCTCGATATCTCGGCCACCGTCGTCGATCAACGTGCCACTCTCCTCCAATGGTGGCACAAGGGACGGGAGTACTCCGCATGGTCAAACCTCGATTGGTCCCTCCTCGTCGGCATAACCCGTTGGGAAGCCAAAGGAAAGCAATTCGACGGGCTCCTCCTCACAGGAAACGCCGACTCCAGAAAACTCCCGAAAGGCTCCCCGCTGACCATCCCACCGGACCTCCGTGATGGGCCACCAAGGCTGCAATTCGCCCCCGGTGACGACCCGCCGCCTGAGGCCACCGAGGGCATCCTCGCACTCATGGAACTTCATCAGCGCGACCGCATCCAGCTCCTCGAAGCCCGTGATGCGAGAGAAAAAACCGCCGACAAAGAGGCCGCGCGCGCAGCGATGCCCAAGCCCGACGCCGTCCTCCGGGTCTGGAAGGTCCAGCGACCAAAGCTCCAGCCAGCTCTCCCCGCACTAAAGGAAAGGAGGCCGCAATGATCCGTCAGAGCCTCATCAGTCTGATCACCGTGGCCGCGATGCTGCTGCCGACCGTTGCACAGCATACCATCAACGTCCATCTGGCAGGTGTTCCCGCTCATCACGAATTGACATGGAGCACCCGGTTGAACTACAACTACCGCGTGGAAGCGAGCACCAACCTGGTTTCATGGGTCGATACCGGCAGCAATGAGCCCGGCACAGGAGGAGATGTGACGCTCGGCTTCAGCCTTCCCTCCGGAAACACACGCCTCTTCTATCGCATCAAGGAGTTCGTGGATCCGTTGAATGGAGGCTTCCTCTCCCGCCCCTTCAATCGAGAGGAGGTCGACCTCACAGATGGTGTCTGCATCGCATTCCGACTCGAGGCCCTCCCAGCCATTCCCGCAAGGATTCTCATCCACCAGAGACCTTTCCAACAAGGCGCACCATGGGAACTCATCGGCAACATCACTGACATCACAACTTTGAACAGTGTCAAAACAGTCCGCGGCAGCGTGGTCTGGCTGCCCGAAGCCCCAGGCGAATACGAGATTCAGGCCGTGGCCCTCACCTCCACAAACGTGCAGCTCGGCACCGCCGTCCGCCTGGTATCCGTCGGAGTCAATCAAGCCCCCGTCATCACCATCAATGGCCCCGCAGATGGCTTCAACCCGCCGTTCATCCTCGTCGGCCCATCGCAATTCTCCGTATCCGTCCAGGATGGTGACGCAGACCCGGTCACC
>CANHUG010000111.1 GCA_947462995.1 Verrucomicrobiales bacterium
CTCCGGCTTCAAAGACGATGGCGGTTCCTCCACACGCATGGAATCCCTCCTCCGCAAAGCCGACATCTCCCACGTCATCGTCTACGGCGTCGCCACCGACTACTGCGTCCGCGCCACCGCCCTCGACGCCGCCGCCGCCGGCTTCCACGTCACCATGGTCAAAGACCTCTCCCGCGGCGTCGCCCCAGACTCCACCACCAAAGCCCTCGCAGACCTCACATCCAAAGGCGTCCGCGTCGTCACAAAACTCTCCGACGCTCTCACCCCCACTCCCGCCACGCGCTGAATTGGCTCACGGCACCACCGCCGCCGCTGGCTTCATCAGCGCATCATAAATCAGCTTCACCCGGTCCGGCCCGATACTCACCTCCCCACGGAAAGGATAATCCATCGCCACAATCAGAAAGATCAGCATCCCCACCCCGAACGACAACAACCCCCCAATCACCAGATGCACGTCAAACCGCATCCGGAAAAACAAGATCAGGATCGAATTCACCAACGCGCCCAGCGCCACCACCCACCACATCACCGTCGGAATCCCGGCATTCGTGTTCTGAATCCGCTTGCTCCGGAACTCCACCATCCGCCCGTAGGCCGCCATCGTCTCCGTATGCAGGATCTCCTCACTCGCATCCGCAGGCTTGAACCGGCTCAGCGTCTTCTGGAAATCCGTCGCCAGCTTCACCCCGGTCGGATCCATCAGCCCCTTCCGCTGCGCCGGCCATTCCCCATCCACAATGTTCGCCGTGTACACCCGCAGCTTGTCATGCAGCGCCGCCCGCGCCGGCTCAGGATAATTGTCGCAATCCCGCCACAACGCCGCCAATCCCGCCGACTCACTCGCCACAATCCCTTCCAGATCCGCCGCATTCTGATACGTAGACACCGCCAGCAACCCCAGCAGCAACCCGTAAAACACCCCGAACGCCCCCAGCGCATATCCCGCAATGTCATTGATCCCCTCCTGGCTCTTCAACCACACCCGCAGAATCGGACTGATGAAAATGATCCCAGTCCACGTCACCCCCACAAATAGGATGGCGAGCAGAATGGCAAGCGTCAGCGTCGGTATGTCGTAAACCCAGAAAAACATGGCGTCGGTTTCTGTCAAATTCCCCTCCAGATTGAGGCACCTCGCGCCATCCCGCAAGCCCCCATTCGTCAGGCCTGCACACGCCACCCCAGCCGCCTCCACCCATCACGCTCCTCGCCTCCAATGCGCAGAAAAGGATCAGATTAATGGAACTTGAATTGACGAATTGTGCCGAATTTGCTGCAATCCAAACGGTTTCGTACAATCCCCCCCCCTCCCCTGTCTGACCATGAAACGGCTCATCCCCGCCCTCGTCTTTGCGCTCTCGCCTCTCGCCCTCCACGCCACCGAGATCCTCTCGGACAACTTCAACGCCCCGGACACCACCAACTTCGACAACTCTGACCAAACCCTCCGCCGCTCCGGTATCCTCGGCCCCGCCGTCCAACTCCGCTCCTCCCTCATCCAGCACGCCATCTCCGGCAATCAACTCCGACTCCTCCGCGCCGCCTCCGAAGGCCGCATCCGCTTCCACGACGCCGCCAACCTCGGCAACTGGTGGGACTTCGCTTCCGGCGAAGCCGGTGCCACCATCCTCTCCGAAGGCGGCTTCAAAATCGAATTCGACTGGACCCCCATCAACGCCACCGACGCCAACTGGGTCGAGGTCTCCGTCGGCATCGGCACCGTCGCCCAAGTCGGCTCAGAACCAGCCACCCGCGTCAATCACGCCCAGACCGACTTAGGCATCCTCCTCCGCCACAGCGGCGGCTCCCAGATCTTCGACAACGGCTCCGCCGTCACCGGCGGCACCGTCCCAGTCACCGCCGCAAAACGCCGCGTCTCCGTCACCTACGCCTTCTCCTCCTTCGCCAACGGCGCCACCGTCACCGCCAACGCCTTCATCGACGGTGCCGCCGTCGTCACCAACCGCAACTTCACATGGGACAATAACAACGGCCAGCTCTTCATCGAATTCGGCACCAACGTCCCCACCACCGGCGGCCTCAATACCCTCATCGACAACTTCACCATCAAAGGCCTCATCCCGCGCTTCAGCCCAGCCATCAGCTCCACCCGCTTCTTCTCCTCCGTCGGCTCCTCCGGCCTCGTCGCCACCCTCTCCGGCAACACCGACGGCACCCCCGAAGAAGGCACCTTCACCCTCGTCTCAGGCACCGGCGACACCGACAACGCCCTCTTCAAAATCAACGGCAACCGCCTCGAACCCTCAGGCACCCTCGACTTCCTCAACGTCCCGGACAACACCACCTACTCCATCCGAATCCGCGGCTCAGGCTCCACTTCGAACACTTCCTCGGAACGGACCTACTCACTCACCCTCATCAGCGACATCGACAGCGACAGTCTCGGCGACACATGGGAATCCTCCAAAGCCGGCAACCTCACCGACCTCACCGCTCTCTCCAACGGCCCTGGCCCCGGCCCAGGCTCAGGCAACTTCGACGCCGATTCCCTCTCCGACGCCCAGGAATACGCCCTCGCCATATCCCGCTTCCCTAACCTCAATCCCAAAGCCGCCGACTCCGACGGCGATGGCCTCGAAGACGGCTCAGAAATCACCCCCACCGCCCCACGCCCGGAAACCAATCCCACCCTCGCCGACTCCGACGGCGACGGCCTGAACGACAAGGACGAATCCAATACCGGCACGTTCGTCAGTGCCTCCGACACGGGCTCCAACCCGATCCGCTACGACTCCGACGGCGATCAATACCCCGACGGCTTCGAAACCCGCAACGGCGGCAACCCTCTTAACGCCAGCATCCTCCCCACCACCCTCCCTCCCGGCTTCGCCCTCGGCATCGTCACCGATGACGCCAGCACCGGCATCAGCCCAGACTTCACCTACACCCACAAAATCAGCGGTGGCAGCGCCGCCAATATCAACGGGGTCGACCTAGATGTCCTCGACACCGTCTCCACTCCTCCCAACTTCTCATGGGATGGCTTCACCGGCGGCAAAAACATCGTCGGCCCCGCCATCAATAACGGCGAATGGATCGCCTCCGTCACCGAACCCGGTGCCCAGCAGCTCT
Organism: Verrucomicrobiales bacterium; assembly: GCA_947462995.1. GTDB lineage: Bacteria > Verrucomicrobiota > Verrucomicrobiia > Verrucomicrobiales > V1-33 > V1-33. The sequence continues at coordinate 3,097 of CANHUG010000111.1, forward strand.
TCGGCGCCTTCACCTTCTCAGGCCTAGGATCCACACCAGGCAACCGCCAGCGCTTCACCCTCTCAGGCCTCGAACCTGGCCTCACCTACGAGTTCAGACTCTACGTCCGCAAATGGGCCAATAGCACCGTCCGCCCAGCCGCCCTCACCTTCATCAACGGCTCCGAATCCCGCGAATTCTTCCTCCTCGAAGACCGCCCCAACATCGTCCTCAACGACGCCACCAAAGGCGAAGCCGCCTACTTCCTCAGCTGCACCTACACCGCTCAAGCCACGGACTTCATCATGGATGTTCTCGTCCCTCCCGTCTCCTCCGCCAACGGCAGCTTCCACATGTACGGCCTAACCAACCGCGCCGCCGGACCTCCCCCGGACCTCGAAATCGCCAGTATCTCCCGCGCCACCGACGGTTCCAAAGTCACGCTCTCCATCAAGTCCCGTCCTTCCCGCATCTACGCGGTCGATTTCTCCACCAACCTCGCCTCGTGGATCGAACTTTCCGACGCCGTCCCCTCCGCCGGTAACCTCACCATCTATGAAGACTCCGTCGCCTCCAACCGCACCAACGCCTTCTACCGCGTCCGCGATGTAACCCCACGCTGAAAACAATCGCTCCCCCCGGATTGACCTCCAGTCCGCCGGAATGCGGCACCTGCCCTCACAAGGCCGGTCCCGGCGTTCCGGCGGATTCTTCTTTCCCTCCTCACCCGCACCGCCCTCTCTCATGAAATCCCCATCTTTCCTGCCGCTCGCCCTCGGCCTCTGCTCCGCTTTCCTCACCCTCCAGCACGCCTCCGCCTCACCGGACTCCATCGTCGTCTTCAACGAGGTCCACTACAACCCCACAGGCACAGGCGAAGCCGCAGAATGGATCGAGGTCTTCAACCAGCTCGGCATCCGCGCCGACATCTCCGGATGGCGCATCGACGGCATCGGCTACACGTTCCCTCCAAACACCATCATCAACCCCGGAGCCTACGCCGTCATCGCCAAAACCCCCGGCCCCGGCCAACTCGGCCCCTTCACAGGCTCCCTCTCCAACAGCGGCGAAACCCTCCGGCTCATCAATCAGAGCGACCGCATGATGGATGAACTCGCCTTCTCCGACTCCGACCCATGGCCCGACGCCCCCGACGGCTCCGGCTACTCGCTCGCCAAAGTCGCCCCCTACACCGCCAGCACCCCGCACGCCAACTGGTCCACTTCCTCCCAACCCGGCGGCACCCCCGGCACCGCCAACTTCCCCGACGCCTCCGCTCCGCCCCCAGTCGTCACCACCAATCTCCTCCCCGTCGCCAAGGTCTGGCGCTACAACGAATCCGGCGCCGACCTCGGCCCCAATTGGCACAAATCCCCTAACCCGGTCGGTGGCTCATGGAACTCCGGCCCCGGCGCGCTCGCCTACGAAACCAGCGCCCACACCATCCCCTTCGGCACCAACCTCGCCTTCCCAGGCCTCAATAATCCCTACGTCATCACCTACTACTTCGAGACCGAATTCGACCTCGCCGCCCCGCTCGCCTCCGCCATCAGTGCGCTGAAACTCCGACACGCCATCGACGACGGTGCCGTCTTCTACCTCAACGGCACCGAAATCTTCCGCCACAACATGCCGGCCGGCACCATCACCGCCGCCACCCTCGCCACCGTCAACGCCGAAGCCCCAGCCCTCTCCGCCAGCATCCCCGTCCCCTCCGCCGCCCTCGTCCCCGGCACCAACCGCCTCTCCGTCGAGGTCCACCAGTTCGCCTCCGGCAACAGCGACGTCGTCTTCGGAGCAGAACTCGATATCGAAAACTTCGCCCCAGTCCCGGGCGCACCACCAGCCCTCCGCTTCAACGAAATCCCGGGAGCCACCGACCCTAACTACTGGATCGAACTGATCAACGCCGGCTCCTCCGCCATCGACACCACCGGGATCATCATCACCGCCGCCAACGACCCGCTCCGCCAGTTCTCTCTCCCCGCCTCCTCCCTCGCCCCAGGCGCTCTCCTCCTCATCCCCGGCGAATCCCTCGGCTTCCGCCCCGCAGAATCCGAAAAACTCTTCCTCTTCTCACCAGCCCGCGCCCAACTCCTCGACTCCCGCCCCCAAACCGGGCGTCTCCGCGGCCGCTCCACCGAACGCGCCAACGCATGGCTCTATCCCACCTCACCGACCCCCGGGGCCCCTAACGCGTTCTCATTCACTAACGCCGTCGTCATCAGCGAAATCCAGTACAACCCTCCCGTCCTCCCAGCCGTCGCCGACCGCCCCGCCACCTACCAGTCCACCACCGTCATCGACCACGGCACTCCATGGCGCTACAACGCCGCCGACGATAGTCTCCCAGCCGACTGGGCCACCATCCCCCACCCGGTCGCCGGCAACTGGAAATTCGCCCCCTCCCCGCTCGGCGTCGAATCCGCCACGCTCCCCGTCCCCCTCGCCACCGTCCTCACGCCCTACAACCCAGCCACCATCACCTACTACTTCGAAAGCGAATTCTCCGTCACCGAAGCCCAGATCGCCGCCGCAGAATCCATCGAACTCACCCACCTCGTCGACGACGGCGCTGTCTTCTATCTCAACGGCGCTGAACTCGGCTCCCGCTTCACCATGCCCTCCGGCCCCATCGGCCCGGAAACCCTCGCCGTCCCCGGCGTCGCCGACGCAGCCCTCGTCACCGTCCTCATCCCCACCTCCTCCCTCGTCCCAGGCACTAACCGCATCTCCGTCGAGGTCCACCAGAACGCCATCGACAGCAACGATGTCGTCTTCAGTCTCAAACTCGCCCTCCGCACACTCCTCACCCCAGCCGTCCCCGGCCAGCCGCTCCGAAGCTCCGATAACAAATGGGTCGAAGTCGCCAACCGCTCCACCGCCCCAGTCGACGTCTCCGGCTGGGACTTCGGCAGCGGCATCGACTTCTCCTTCCCCCCCGGCACTTCCCTCGCCCCAGGCGAACACGCCTGCATCGTCCAGAACCCCACCGCCTTCGCCGCCGCCTACCCCGGCGCTCGCATCCTCGGGGTCTTCTCAGGCTCTCTCTCCTCCACCTCCGACCGTCTCGAACTCCGCGACGCCCGCCGCAACCCGGTCGACGAGGTCCGCTACTACGACGGCGGCTTCTGGCCCGAATCCCCAGACGGCGGCGGCACCACCCTCGAACTAACCGACCTCGACGCCGACAACTCCACCCCGGGCGCATGGGCCGCCAGCAACGAATCATCCCGCACCGCATGGAAAACCTACTCCTACCGGGCCACCGCCGCCGCCAGCAACGGCCCCGACGCCCAATGGCTCGAATTCAACATGGGCATGCTAGGAGCCGGCGAAGTCTGGATCGATAACGTCAGCGTCATCGAACTCCCCGCCACCACCGCCCTCCAGAAACTCAACGACACGTCCTTCGACTCCACCACCGCATGGCGGCTCCGCGGCAACCACCGTCGCGGTGGCATCATCCCGGAACCAGGCAACCCTACCAACAAGATCCTCCGCCTCGTCGCCACCGGCCCGACCGAACACATGCACAATCAGGTCGAAACCACGCTCAAAAACGGCGTCGTCAACGGCCGGGAATACGAAATCTCCTTCCGCGCACGCTGGGTCTCCGGCAACAGTCAGCTCCACACACGTCTCTACTTCAATCGTCTCGCCCGCGTCACCCAGATCGACCGCCCAGCCAACGGCGGCACTCCCTCCGCCCCTAACTCCACCGCCGTCACCAATGCCGGCCCCACCTTCTCAGGCCTCAGACACTCCCCCGCCGTCCCTCCCGTCTCCCAACCCATCACCGTCTCCGCCTTCGCCTCCGACCCAGATAACATCGCCTCGCTCTCCCTCTTCTATTCCGTCAACGACGCCGCCTTCCAGTCCACTTCCATGTCCGCCGCCGCCTCCGGCCGCTTCGAAGGCGTCATCCCCGGCCAGGCCGCCGGCGCCGTCATCCAATACTACCTCCGCGGCACCGACTCCCTCGGCGCTGTCGCCCTATGGCCCGCCGCAGGCCCAGCCTCCAGAACACTCTGCAAGGTCAATGACAACACCGCCGCCACCAACGGCTGGCACAACTTCCGCCTCATCACCACCAACGCCGACCGCACCCTCATGCACACCGCCACCGAGGTCATGAGCAACGACCGCATCGAGGCCACCGTCATCGACCGCGAAGGCGATATCTATTACAACGCCGGCGTCCGCCTCAAAAGCAGTCAGCGCGGCCGCAACCAGACCGGCCGCGTCGGCTATAACATCGACTTCCCCTCCGACTCCCTCTACCGCGGCGCTCACGCCGGTGTCGCCGTCGACCGCTCCGAAGGTCAATCCCCAGGCCAGCGCGAACTCCTCTTCGATATCGCCATCTCCAACTCCGGCGGCCCCATCAGCCGATACAACGACTTCATCAAAGTCCTCGCCCCTAACTCCGCCCTCACCGGCGGCGCTCTCCTCCAGATGGCTCGCTACGAGGATGTCTTCCTCGACGAACAATTCGAAAACGGCTCCGACGGCAAACTCTACGAATACGAACTCGTCTACTACCCCACCACCACTTCCACCGGCACCCCCACCGGCCCAAAACTCCCGGAACCTGACAACGTCACCGGCGTCACCATCTCCAACCTCGGCGACGACAAGGAACGCTACCGCTGGCACTTCCTTAACAAAATCAACCGCGAGCAGGACGACTTCGCCCCCATCATCAATTACTGCAAGCTCTTCTCCACCTCCGGCACTGCCTTCGAAAACGCTCTCCCCTCACGCATCGATCTCGACCCGTGGTTCCGCGGCATGGCCTACGCCGTCGCCACCGGAGCCGGCGACAACGCCGCCGCAGGCGACGCCCACAACGGCATCTACTACGCCAAACCAGACGGCCGCATCATCTTCTTCCCCCATGACATGGACTTCGCCTTCGATGCCAACCGCAGCATCTTCGCCAACAGCCAGGTCGGCACCCTGACCTCAGCCCCAGCCCGCCGCCGCCAATACCTCGGCCACCTCCACGACCTCGCCACCACCACCTTCACCAACGCCTACATGGCTCAGTGGACCTCCCACCTCGCCTCCATCGACCCCACCCAGGACTGGGCCGCCGAACTCACCTACATCACCTCCCGCTCCAACAGCGTCCTCACACAAATCCGCTCCTCCATCGCTCAGGTCACCTTCGCCATCACCACTCCCTCACCCCTTACCGTCAACTCCAGCTCCGCCACCCTCAATGGCAGCGGCTGGGTCAATGTCCGCAACATCAGGATCGCCGGCAGCACCGAATTCCTCCCCGTCACATGGACCGCCAACTCCGCATGGCGCGTCATCGTCCCCGCCCAGCCAGGCTCACGCCCGCTCACGCTCCAGGCCCTCGACTTCAACGGCAACCTCATCGGCACAGCCACCATCACCATCAATAACACTTCCCTCACCGAACCCGCCACCGCCTCCAATCTCGTGGTCTCGGAAATCATGTACAACCCCCCGGACCTCTCCCCAACCGAAGCCCTCAACGGCTTCACCGACCCCGACCAGTTCGAATTCATCGAACTCATGAACGCCGGCCCCAACCCAGTCAGCCTCGACGGGGTCCGCTTCACCACAGGCCTCGACTTCTCCTTCCCCTCAGGCATCGTCCTCACTCCAAACCAGCGCATCACCGCCACCCGTGATCGCGCCGCCTTCCTCTTCCGCTACCCTGCCGCATCCACCTCCCTCGCCGCAGGAGCCTTCCTCAACGCCTCCGGCCTCAGCAACGCCGGCGAAGCCCTCACCCTCACCGCCGCCGACGGCACCACCATCCAGGCCTTCTCCTACGACGACTCCCCTCCATGGCCCACCGCCGCTGACGGTCTCGGCCACAGTCTCGTCCTCCTCAACCCTCTCTCCCGCCCGGACCACAACCTCCCCGCAAACTGGCGCGCCAGCGCCTCCCAAGGCGGCTCCCCCGGCGCTTCCGACTCCATCCCCTTCACCGGAAACCCCACCGCCGACTCCGACAACGACGGGCTCTCCGATTTTATGGAATACGCCCTCGGCTCCAACCCAGCCTCCGCCAACCCTTCCCCCATCACCTTCTCCGCCTCCCCAGACGGCACCATCGAACTCTCCTTCTCCCGCGCCACCGCCGCCGACGACGCCATCCTCTCCATCGAGGCCTCCCAGAACCTCTCCTCATGGGACTCCTCCACCTTCACCATCGTCTCCGAATCCACCCAGCCTGACGGCTCCACCCTCGTCACCGCCAAAGCCCCACGCTCCTCCCCTTCCCTCTTCGCCAGACTCAAAGCCCTCCGCCGCTAACACCCGCCAACCACGCCCACTAAGCCGGAGGCTTACCGGAAATCAAACCCTGCGGCTGCAGCCCACCCCTCATTCATCACACCAATGAAGCCGAAGGCTTAACAGAAATTAGACTCTATGGCTGCGGCTCGTCCCGCCATCACCACGCCAATGAAGCCGAAGGCTTAACGGAAATTAGACTCTATGGCTGCGGCCCACCCCTCGATCACCACACCAATGAGGCCGAAGGCTTAACAGAAATTAACCGGTGGCGTCAGCCACCGGTCTAACATAATAATGAACCACCGCCCCGGCAGGGGCGGCAGGCCCTCACCTCTTTCTACCCGCCCCCTCCGTACAAGCAGCCGAAGGCTCTGGACTGCTGTCAGAATTACAGCTCTCTCTGCGCACGGAGTGCTCCTGCCAGCCCCCTCTCCCACGCACCCCTATTCATTCCCGCCCATCATCCACTTGTCCCAAAGGGACAACGCATACCAGCCTGGGGTAACACCCCATATGCGTTAACCTAGTAATTATAATTTTCTTGAATGTTGGGCTGAGTACGTGCACTATTCCGGGATGACTCTGTCCGAACTTGAGGCTGACTGGAAGGTGATCCTCCGATGGCTGCCCGACTTGCAGGCCAGCGCCCGGGAGACCGGCCTGATCAAGGCCCAGCGCGGTATCAAGGAGGCCGAGATCTGGTTGCGCCTGCTGCTCATGCACATCGCCGGGGGGCTTTCCCTCAAACAGACTGCGGGGCGCGCCAAGGAGCAGTGCCTAGCCACCCTCAGCCCGGTTGCGTTGCACAAACGCCTCGTGCTTGCCCAACCATGGCTCCATCGTCTCTGCAGCCATCTGCTCAAGGAGCAGAATCAGTACCCGAGCTCATCCGAGTGGCCGCAACAGTGGAAGTTCCGTCTTGTTGACGCCACCGACATAAATGAACCGGGAGCCACGGGTACCGACTGGCGC
>CANHUG010000112.1 GCA_947462995.1 Verrucomicrobiales bacterium
ACTTGGCGCGGAGGGACTAGTGAACGCGCAACGCGGAGGCGGCAAGCCTGCGGTTGTGGAAAAGTGATGCGACTGGCGGGAGGGTGCGGGGGCGATCAGTCGTCGTTACTGGTGAGGCCGAGGAGTTCGACGAGACGGAGGAGGAACCATGCGAGGGAGGAGAGGAAGGAAGCGACGTAGGTTAAGCCGGCGGCATTGAGGACAGCGCTGACGCCATCGGCTTCGGGGCCTGGGGCGATGATGCGGCTGTTGACGAGGGCGGTTTTGGCGCGGCGGCTGGCGTCGAATTCGACTGGGAGGGTGACGAGGTTGAAGGCCATGAGGATGGCGAGGCAGATGACGGCGATGGTGAGGCCGAGGATGAGTTTGCCGAGGAGTCCGAGGACGAGCGGGGCGATCATGAGGACCCATGAGGCGGTGCTGGTGGTGCGGACGGCGAGCATGCGCCACATGAGGGGTTGGTAGGCCTGGGCGTGCTGGATGGCGTGACCGGCTTCGTGGGCGGCGACGCCGACGGCGGAGAGGGAATTGCCGTGGAAGACGGCTTCGGAGAGGGCGAGTGTGCGGGTGGAGGGGTCGTAGTGGTCGGAGAGTTCACCTGGGGAGAGAGTGATGTCGACGTCCTGGAGCCCTTCTTCATTGAGGATGCGGCGAGCGGCCTGGGCGCCGGTGAGGCCGGACCATGTGGCGACGGTGTTGTAGCGGCGGAACTGGGAGCGGACGCGGGAGGAGGCCCAGAAGGAGATGCCGAGGGTGGCGATGAAGACGATCCAGATCATGGGAGAGCAGCGGGAGTGGAGAGTTTACGGAATTTACGAGAGAGAGCGGCGGGGCGGTGATGATTCGTGTTACAATTCGGGGTGGAGGTTGGAGTGGGCTGGTGATAAACGGACATGGGGCAGAAAAGGCATTGCGGCGGGCGGGGATTCCTGACAAACGAAGAGAGATTAATGAAATTGCATCTATGGAACAGAATCTGAAATTGAGGTTGAGGCTGGTGGCGGGATTTTTGCTTGTTTCTGGTGATTGGGTTTGGTCTGCGGAGACGACGTGGTTGCCTGTGGGGGGAGGGGTGGTGCCGGCGAGTGGGTTTGTGGTGGATGCGGCGTCGCGTGCGGAGGTGCTGAGTTTTTACAATACAGTGTATGTTGCGTCGAAGGATGTGGAGGGGAGCATGGGGTGGACGGGATCGTATGACAGCGTGACGGGGAGGGTGGGGACGACGAGTGCGGAGTACCGCGAGCACGTGCGGCGGCGGGTGAATTTTTATCGTGGGATGGTTGGGTTGCCGGCGGACATTACGTTTGGGGCGTTTGCGGCGGTGAACGATATGGTGGGGCCGGCGGTGCCGGCGGGGACATCGAAGACATTGTGCACGATGGAGGCGTCGTACATGAATGTTGTGGAGTCGATTTATGCTGGTGCGGATTTTGTGCTGAGCCATGATCCACCGGACACGTATTACGGGTGGAGTGCGCGGGCTTGGAATGCGTGTGCGCACAGCAATCTGGCTGTCGGGTACTGGGGGCCTGAGGCGATTGATGCGTACATGCTGGATGACGGGATTGCGGAGTCGGATTTATACAACAATGTGAATGTGGGGCACCGGAGGTGGTTATTGTTTCCGCGGGCGCAGGACATGGCGAGCGGGGACGTGCCGGCGGGAGTGTTTACGGATGGGGTGGATCGTTACGAGGCGTTCGGGGCGAGTTCGGTGTATGTGGTGGCGAATTTCAAGGCTGCGGGAGCGGCGCGGTTTACGAAGTGGCCGAACGAGGGGTATTGTCCGGTGGATCTGGTGCCGAGCCGGTGGTCGCTGGCGTGGCCTGGGGCGGATTTTTCTGGTGCGGTGGTGACGATGAGCGGGCCTGGCGGGGTGGTGCCTGCGCCGGTGATTTCGCGGAATTCGGATGGGATTGGGGAGAACACGATTGTGTGGCAGCCTGCTAATTTGCCGACGTCGGTGAGTGGGGATGTGAGGTATACGGTGACGGTGAGTGGGATGAAGGGGGTGGGGGTGCCTGCGCAGACGACGTGGACGACGACGTTGTTTGATCCGGATGTGGCTGGGGGAGCTGTGGTTTTGAGCGGGCCAGGGGTGCTGCCGAGGAGCGGGGCGGCGTATGCGTTTACGGCGGTGCCTGGATCGGTGGAGCATCGGTTGAGTGCGGCGACGGCTGGGGTGGCGGGCGATGCGGTGGAGGGAGCGGAGGATGGGACGGCCGGGGATTTGGTGGGGAAGACGACGGGGGCGTATGCGTTGAGGCAGGCGGCGACGACGACGAGTACGGGGACGGTGTTTCTGCCGAAGAGCGGGGCGAAGGCGTTTCACCTGACATTTCCGCCGGACGGGAAGGTTCAGAGCGCGGAGTTGGCGCCGGACTATGTGCTGAGTGCGGGGTCGAAGATCGAGTATTACAATTGTTTCCGGTGGGCGTTCAACTACAGCCGGTTGAGTCTGGAGATGTCTGTGGACGGCGGGGTTAAGTGGGTGGAGATCGACGGGCGGAACGGGGCTTATGCGGAGAATGCTGAGGACAATTATGACAATGCGCTGTGGGACCGGTTGCCGAACAGCGGGAATGCGCCGGACTGGAAGCTGCGGACGGTGTCGCTGGGGGCGCATGCGGGGAAGGCGGCGCGGTTCCGGTTTGTGTTCCGGCCTGGGTCGAGAGCGTTTACGGGGGAGGACACGCGCTTCGGGTGTTTTGTGGATGACGTGAAGGTGACGGCGGCGCGGCGGTTGACGGTGATTGGGAAGGAGGTGGTGGCGCAGAGTTCGCCGTTTGTGGTGACGGAGGCGGCGCTGGGGGTGGCGATGGTGCCTGGGACGCAATGTTATCTGCGTGGTGCTCCGGTATCGGGGACGCGGCGGATGGGGTGGGCGGATCCGCTGGTGGCGACGGTGTCGAGTTTGACGGGGTATGAGGGATGGGTGGCTGGGTTTTATCCTGGGGCGACGGGGGGTGCGGCTGGGGATGATGACAAGGATGGGGTGACGAATCTGCTGGAGTATGTGTTTGGGACGAATCCGGTGTCCGGGGCGAGTGGGCCAGGGAGCCTGCCGGTGGTGGCGGTCAGCGGAGGGGCGTTGCGGATGAGTTTTGCGGTCTCGCCGACGGCGACTGGGGTGACGGTGCGAGGGCAGACGTCGACGGATTTGCAGACGTGGACGGACTTGGTGAACATCGCGGTGCCGCCGCTGCATTCGTATGCGGTGCCGGTGAGTGGGAAGGCTCGGCAGTGGACGCGGGTGAAGGTGACGATGCCGTGAGGCGAGACGATTTCTGGTTGCTGGTGGGGTAGGTGTGTGGGAGGGGCGGCGCGATGAGCAGAGCGGAACACATTGATGTGGCGAAGACGGCGGACTTGGCGCGGCTGCGGCTGACGCCTGAAGAGGCGGCGGCGTATGGCGGGCAGTTGGACCGGATTCTGGGGTATATCAGTCAACTGGAGCGGGCGGATACGGAGGGAGTGGAGGCGACGGCGCATCCGCTGGGGTTGACGGATGCGTTGCGTGAGGATGTGGCGCGTGAGGGGAGAGGCGTGGAGGCGGCGTTGATGAATGCGCCGAAGCGGAGTGGCGATCAGTTTCTGGTACCTAAAGTGGTGGAGTGACGATTATGAGTGATGCTTTGAATGAATGCACGGTGGTGGAGCTGCGGCGGCGGTTGAGGGCTGGGGAGATCAGCGCGCGGGACATAGTCCTGAGTGTGGAGGCGGCGATAGCGGCGCGTGACGAGGTGATTGGAGGGTATCTGCACAGGGATGTGGAGCGGGCGCTGGAGGCGGCGGACGCGGCGGATCTGACGTTGCCGCTAGGGGGGATTCCGGTGGCGGTGAAGGATGTGATCAATGTGGCAGGGCAGCCGCTGACTTGTGCGTCGAAGATGCTGGGCGGGTATGTATCGACTTGGGATGCGACGGCGGTGGCGCGGTTGCGAGCGGCGGGGGCGATTCCGTTCGGGAAGGTGAACTGCGATGAATTTGCGATGGGGTCGACGACGGAGAATTCTGCGTTGAGGGTGACGCGGAATCCGTGGGATCTGGAGCGGGTGCCGGGTGGGTCGAGTGGTGGATCGGCGGCGGTGGTGGCGGCTGGGGAGGCGATTGTGTCGCTGGGGACGGACACGGGTGGATCGATCCGGCAGCCGGCGTCGTTTTGCGGGATTACGGGGATGAAGCCGACTTATGGGCGGGTGTCGCGGAGTGGATTGGTGGCGTATGCGTCGTCGCTGGATGGGATTGGGCCGATGGCGCGGACGGCGGAGGATGCGGCGCTGGTGCTGCAGGCGATGGCTGGGCATGACGTGCTGGATTCGACGTCATTGCGGGAGGGGGTGCCTGATTACGTGGCGGCGGTGGGGCAGGGGGTGAAGGGGATGAGGATCGGGTTGCCGAAGGAGTATTTTGTGGATGGGATTGAGCCGGGGGTGAGGGCGGCGGTGATGGAAGCGGTGCGGGGATTGGAGCGTGCGGGAGCGATTGTTAAGGAGATCACGCTGCCGCACACGGAGTATGCGGTGGCGACGTATTACATCATCGCGACGGCGGAGGCGTCGGCGAATCTGGCGCGGTTTGACGGGATTCGTTATGGGCACCGTTGCGAGGATCCTGCGAATCTGCGGGAGGTGTATGACAGGTCGCGGGCGGAGGGATTCGGGGCGGAGGTGAAGCGGAGGATTATTCTGGGGACGTATGTGCTGAGCAGCGGGTATTACGATGCGTATTACGGGAAGGCGCAGAAGGTGAGGACGCTGATCCGGCGTGATTTCGAGGAAGCGTTCCGGGAAGTGGATTTGATTGCGGGGCCGGTGTGTCCGGTGCCGGCGTTTCGGATCGGGGAGCATGTGGCGGATCCGCTGGAGATGTATCTGGCGGACATCTTCACGATTGCGGCGAATCTGGCGGGGATCTGTGGGATCAGTGTGCCGTGCGGGTTTACGGAGAGTGGCGGGAGAGCGTTGCCGGTGGGGCTGCAGTTGATGGGGCGGCCGCTCGGGGAGACGGATCTGCTGAGGGCGGCGGGGGAATGGCAGCGGGTGAGTGACTGGCATTTGAGGCGGCCGGTGCTGGGGTAGGGAAATGCCGGGGTTGCTGAGCTGGGTGAGGTGTGGGAAGGTGAGGGGTGACATTCGAGGAAGCCATTGATCGCTTTGTGTTGTTTCTGGCGACGGAGCGCGGGTTGTCTGACAACTATCAATTATCGACACGGCAGTCGCTGGAGGCGTTTGCGGCGTGGGCTGGGTTGAAGGGTGTCAGGGAGGCTGGGGAGGTGACGACGGATGGGATGACGGCGTATCTGCTGGAGCGGAGGGCGGGAGGGCTGGCGAATGCGAGTGTGCGGCTGCAGGTGATTGCGCTGAAGATTTTTTTCCGGTGGCTGGCGGCGCGGCGTCATGTGGGAGGGGATCCTGCGGCGCTGCTGATGGCGCCGCGGCTGGATGCGACCCTGCCGGAGACCCTGACGGAAGAGGAGATCGGGCATCTGCTGGCGAGTATTGAGCCGGTGGGGCCATTGGATTTCCGGGATCTGGCGGTTTTGGAGCTGATGTACGCGAGCGGCTTGCGGGTGTCGGAGTTGGCGAATGCGACACTGGATGCGTTGTCGCTGGAGGACGGGTTCATCCGGGTGACGGGGAAGGGGAATAAGACTCGGGTGGTGCCGGTGGGGCGGACGGCGTGTGGGGCGGTGGCGGCGTGGTTGGAGAAGGGGAGGCCGGCGCTGGTGACGCGGCGGACGGGGAGTCATGTTTTTATATCGGTGCGGGGGACGCGGCTGACGACGCAGCGGTACTGGCAGATCATCGGGGAGCGTGCGGCGGCGGTGGGATTGGATGTGCATCCGCATTTGCTGAGGCATTCATTTGCGACGCATCTGCTGAGTGGTGGGGCGGATCTGCGGGTGATTCAGGAGATGCTGGGGCATGCGAGCATTGCGACGACGCAGATTTACACGCACGTGGACGGGAAGCGGTTGAGGGAGGTGCACCGGAAGTTCCATCCGCGGGCGTGAAAGTTCTGGCGCGGGCGGCGGGAATATGGCTTGGTGGGCGGCATGATGAACGTCCGCAATTTTCTGAAGGCTGGAGCTGTTGCTGCTGTGTGTGCTGTGTTTCCGGCGGAGGCCGCGGAGCAGAAGGTGGTGCGGGTGCTGCTGATTGACGGTCAGAACAATCACCAGTGGCAGGCGACGACGCCGGTGATGAAGAAGGCGCTGGAGGCTGCGGGCGGTCGTTTTACGGTGACGGTGTCGACGGCGCCGGGTGACAAGTCGGGGCCTGCGGAGTGGGAGAAGTGGCGGCCGGATTTTTCGGCGTGCGACGTGGTGGTGAGCAATTACAACGGGCAGGCGTGGCCGGTGTCGGTGCGGATTGGATTTGAGGCGTTTGTGAAGGGTGGAGGCGGGTTTGTGTGCATCCACGCGGCGGACAATTCGTTTCCGGACTGGGCTGAGTACAACCAGATGATCGGGCTGGGTGGCTGGGGTGGGCGGACGGAGAAGCACGGGCCGTATGTTTATGTGAAGGACGGGAAGCTGGAGCGGGACATGACGCCTGGGTCCGGGGGATCGCACGGGGCGCAGCTGGAGTTTCAGGTGGAGTTGTTCGGGGAGGGGAAGGATCATCCGGTGACGAAAGGGATGCCGGCGTCGTGGAAGCACGCGAAGGACGAGCTTTACAGCACCTTGCGTGGGCCTGCGGAGAACATGAAGGTGCTGGCGGTGTCGCCTTGTCCGGACACGAACCGGAGCGAGCCGATGATCATGGTACTGGATTACGGGAAGGGGCGGGTGATGCACACGCCGATGGGGCATGCGGATTATTCGATGAAGGACGCAGGGTTCTGGTCGGTGTTGCAGCGTGGGACCGAGTGGGCGGCGACGGGGACGGTGACGATTCCGCTGCCGGCGAAGTTTCCTGGTAAGGACGAGGTGGTGGTGGCGGAGTGAGAGGGAGAGGCCAGGGCGGTTATTTTAATACGCCTTGATTTTTCAGTCAGTTCCCCGCATACCTGCGCGCATCCATGTCGGACCTCAAAATCAAGAAAATTGTCGGGCGCGAAGTGATTGACTCGCGCGGGAATCCCACTGTTGAAGTGGACGTGCATCTTAAAGGCGGGGCCATGGGTCGCGCGGCAGTTCCGAGTGGAGCGAGCACCGGTGAGCATGAGGCGTGGGAGTTGCGGGATGGGGACAAGGGTCGGTTCCTTGGGAAGGGCGTGCTGAAGGCGGTGGGCAGTGTGAATAACGTGCTGGCGAAGGCGCTGGTGGGTAAGGATGCGTCTGATCAATCCGGGATTGATGCCCTGATGGTGAATCTGGACGGGACGCCTAACAAGGCGAAGCTGGGAGCGAACGCGCTGCTGGGGATCAGTCTGGCGGTGGCGAAGGCAGCGGCGGCGCAGGTTGGGAAGCCGTTGTATGCGTATCTGGGTGGAACGAAGGCGAAGGTGCTGCCGGTGCCGATGATGAACATCATCAATGGTGGGGCGCACAGTGATGCGCCGATTGATTTCCAGGAATTCATGATCATGCCGAAGGGCGCGCCGACTTTCAGTGAGGCGGTGCGTTACGGTGCGGAGATTTTTCATTCGCTGAAGAAAGTGCTGCACGACCGCGGGTTGAGCACGGCGGTGGGTGACGAGGGTGGGTTTGCGCCGGTGCTGAAGAGTGCTGACGATGCGCTGGCGGTGATTTCCAAGGCTGTGGAGAAGGCTGGCTACAAGCTTGGCGAGCAGATCTTCATTGCGTTGGACGTGGCGTCCTCGGAGTTTTACGACAAAGCGAAGAACGCGTATGTGTTCAAGAAGAGCGACGGGTCGGTGCGGAGTGCGGCCGAACTGGTGGCGTACTATGCGAAGCTGCAGAAGAAGTATCCGATCATCAGCATCGAGGATGGATGTGCGGAGAACGACTGGGATGGGTGGAAAGTGCTGACGGACAAGCTGGGCAAGAACACGCAGCTGGTGGGGGATGATTTGTTTGTGACGAACGTGCAATTCCTGCAGAAGGGGATTGAGCTTGGGGTGGGGAATTCGATTCTGATCAAAGTGAATCAGATCGGGACGCTGACGGAGACCCTGCAGGCGGTGGAATTGGCTCACAAGAATGGCTATACGGCGGTGCTGAGCCACCGTTCGGGTGAGACGGAAGACAGCACGATCGCGGACCTTGCGGTGGCGACGAACTGCGGGCAGATCAAGACTGGTTCGATGAGCCGGTCCGACCGGATTGCGAAGTACAACCAGTTGCTGCGGATTGAGGAGCAGCTTGGGTCGAAGGCCATCTATGGTGGCCGGATGAAGCACTGATCAACGACGCGGAGCGTCCGGACGGGAGTCCGGGCGCTCCGGTTTTTTCCAAATTAGCATGCCGCCGAGATCATTTGAGCCTGAGGAGACGCCCACGGCGTGGGTGCCGATCGGGCGTGCGGCGATGGCATTGGCGTTTGTGTGTCTGACTGGGGTGATTGCGGTGAATTTCATGCCGCGGATGAAGGAGTACCGGGTGGTGGATGTGGAGGCGCGGCGGTTGGAGGCGGAGCGTGCGGTGCTGCAGATGGAGAAGGAGCGATTGCTGAGCGAGCCGGATCCGCTGGCTTCGCGTGAATATGTGGAGTTGAAGGCACGGGATCAGCTTGGGTATTATCGGCCGGGCGAGGTGGTGTTTCAGTTTCTCGACGAGGGAGCTGCGGTGCCGGTGCGCACGCCCTGACATTTTCTGACTGAATCATGAATTTTCTGACCCGAATCTTTGCTGCGATTGTGTTTAGTGTGGGCCTGCTGCCGAGTTTCGGGCAGGAGACTGCGCCGAAGGAGGTGGTGGACAAGGTCTCTGCGGAGACGATGGCGGCGGCGGCGAAGCCAATGGGGTTTGACCAGCAGATCGACAAATTTTTCGGGGATTACACGAGCGGGTTTGTGAACTCGGTGTTTTTCTCGGTGAAGATCAACGGGTATGAAGTGCTGGCGGTGGTGTTGTGGCTGGCGGCGGCTGGGGTGATTCTGACGTTTGCGTTTCAGTTTGTGAACATCCGGTCGTTCGGGCTGGCGTTGCGGACGGTGCGAGGGAAGTACAGCAATCCGGATGATCCTGGTGAGGTGACGCATTTTCAGGCCTTGAGTGCGGCGGTGTCGGGGACGGTTGGGTTGGGGAACATTGCGGGGGTGGCGATTGGGATCAAGCAGGGCGGGCCGGGGGTGGCGTTCTGGTTGTTTCTGAGTGGGTTTCTGGGGATGACGACGAAGTTTGCGGAGTGCACGCTGGGGGTGAAGTACCGTGAGATTCTGCCGGACGGTCGGGTGAGCGGCGGGGCGATGTATTATCTGCGGAAGGGATTGGCGGAGCGAGGGATGGGAGGCTTGGGGAAGGTGCTGGCGTTTTTCTTTGCGATCTTCTGTATTTTTGCGTCGTTCGGGGGCGGGAATATTTTTCAGGTGAATCAGACGACGGCGCAGCTGGTGGCGGTGACTGGTGGGAGTGAGAGTGTGTTTGCGCAGAACCAGTGGATGTTCGGTGCGATCATGGCGGTGATGACGGGTTTGGTGATCATTGGCGGGATCAAGGGGATTGCGAAGGTAACGGACAAGCTGGTGCCGGTGATGTGTGTGACTTACATTGCGAGTTGTCTGGCGGTGCTGGCGGTGAATGCGGGGAATCTCGGGGCGGCGTTCGGGCGGATTATCAGTGAGGCGTTTGAGCCGCGGGCGGCGGTGACTGGCGGGATGCTGGCGGCGTTTGTGTGGGGGATGAGGCGGGCGACGTTTTCGAATGAGGCGGGGATCGGGTCTGCGCCGATTGCGCATGCGGCGGCGAAGACGCGGAAGCCTGCGTCGGAGGGAGTGGTGGCGCTGCTGGAGCCGTTCATGGACACGGTGGTGATCTGCACGATGACGGCGCTGGTCTTGTGTGTGACGATGCAGTTTGACGGGGACACTGGGAATTTTGCGCTGAACGGGCAGAATTTTTCGCTGGGCGGGAAGGATACGTCGACGGGGTTCGGGATTCAGATGACGTCCCTGGCGTTTGAGACGGTGCATTCCGGGTTCCGGTATGTGTTGTTTGCCTGCGTGTTTCTGTTTGCGTTTTCGACGCTGATTACGTGGAGCTACTATGGATTGCAGGCGTGGCAGTTTCTGTTTGGGAAGTCGAAGATCATGGAGAACCTGTACAAGGTGATTTTCTGTCTGGTGATTGTGATTGGTTCTGCGGCGTCGATGGACAAGGCGATTGATTTTCGGATGCGTCGCTGTTTGCGATGAGCATTCCGAATCTGATAGGAGTGTATCTGCTGCTTCCGGTGGTAC
>CANHUG010000113.1 GCA_947462995.1 Verrucomicrobiales bacterium
CCCAGCTCCCCCCCGCCGAGGTCCGTTCCCTCTACTCCAACCTCGCCAGCCTCGTCCTCAACGGCACCCTCCACCAACCCGTCGCCGCCATTTACCCGCTCGCTAACCTCCACGACGCCCTCCTCCACGCCAGCACCTCCGCACGCGGCGGAAAAATCCTCCTCGACCTTCAATCTCCGCTCTGACGCCCCCTCCCCCGCCATGGACCTCTTCTCCCAGCGCCCCGCCGATCCCCCGGAACGCGTCCTCTCCGTCGCCCAACTCACCCGCCGCCTCCGCGACACCATCGAATCCGGATTCCGCAATCTCTGGGTCAAAGGCGAAATCAGCAACTTCCGCCGCCAGTCCAGCGGCCACTGCTACTTCACCCTCAAAGACGCCTCCGCTCAACTCGCCTGCGTCCTCTTCAAAAACACCGCCCAGCAAGTCCTCGTCCCCATGCACGACGGCCTCGCCCTCCAGCTCCAGGGCGACCTCTCCGTCTACGAAGCCCGCGGTCAGTACCAACTCGTCGTCCGCCGCGTCCTCGCCGCCGGCGCAGGCTCCCTCCAGCTCCAGTTCGAAGCCCTCAAACAAAAACTCGCCGCCGAAGGGCTCTTCGCCCAGGACCTCAAACAACCCATCCCCTCCATGCCCGCCACCGTCGCGGTCATCACCTCCCCCACCGGTGCCGCCCTCAAGGACATGCTCAATGTCCTCTCCAGACGCGCCCCGTGGCTCCGCATCCTCGTCGTCCCAGTCCGCGTCCAGGGCCTCGGTGCCGCCTCCGAAATCGCCGACGCCCTCGCCATGGTAAACGCCGAATCCGGCCGCTCCCTCCCACGCATCGACACCGTCGTCATCACCCGCGGCGGCGGCAGCATCGAAGACCTCTGGGCCTTCAACGAGGAAATCGTCGCCCGCGCCCTCCACGCCTCCTCCCTCCCAGTCATCAGCGCCGTCGGCCACGAAATCGACTTCACCATCGCAGACTTCGTCGCCGACCTCCGCGCCCCCACCCCCTCCGCCGCCGCAGAACTCCTCACCCCCGACCGCGCCGAACTCCTCGCCTCCCTATCCACCACGTCCCAGCGGCTCCACCGCCGCGTCCTCGCCATCCTCGCCAACGCCCGCCGCATCATCGACCTCACCGCCCGCGGCCCGCTCCAGCGCGACCCCGACCGCATCCTCCTCCCATGGCGTCAATCCCTCGACGCCACCGAAGCCGCCCTCGCCGACGCCACCTCCCACGCCCTAACCTCTCGCCTCTCCGCCCTCCGCGACCTCGCCCAGCGTCTCGCCGCCCGCCGCCCCGACCGCGTCCTCGCCGAACGCACCGCCACCCTCGCCATGGCCGCCGAACGGCTCCACGCCCGCGCCGCCTCCCAGCTCGATCACCGCCGCGCCGCACTCCAGCAACGCGCCGGGCTCCTCAGAACCCTCGGCCCCGACTCCGTCCTCTCACGCGGCTTCACCTGCACACTCGACGCCACCGGCCGCGTCGTCCGCGACGCCACCGCCCTCCAACCCGGCGATTCCTTCCAGACCAGATTCCGCCGCGGCCGCATCACCGGCACCGTCGTCTCCGTCGACAAGGACTCCCCTCAGGCAAAATCGTAAACCACCGCCTTCGTGCACAGCGGCTTGAACACCTTCTCCACAAACTCAATGTGCTGCGGGTGCACCTGGTACGCCGCCTCCGCCTCACGATCCGGAAACACTAGATTCAATCCCACCGCATAGCTGCTGTCCACCACCGCACGCTCGCTCGGCTGCATCTTCCCGCAGCTGAAATGCAACCACCCCGGGATCGGCCTCAGATAATGCTCCATCCCCTCCAGCAGCGCATCCGCCGCTTCAGAATTCGCAGGGTCGGTCCAGAAAATAACACAGTGGCTGAACATGGTAAGTTAGGTTGCTCCCGCCACCCTAATCAGCTCAGCCGCCGCCGCCACCCCGTTTTCACCAACCCTCCGGCATTCCGCATGATACGCCCCTCCCGGCGCCCGCGTTCCCTCCCATCCCTCCGCCCGCCATGCCCTCGCCCCTCCACCGCCGCGCCTTCCTCCGCTCCTTCGCAGCCGGCTCCTCCCTCTTCCCTGGCCTCGTCTCCGATCTCCTCGCCTCCTCCTCCGGCTCTCCTTCCCCCCACTTCAAACCAAAAGCCAAACGCGTCATCTTCCTCTTCATGAGCGGCGGAGTCTCCCATGTCGATACATGGGACCCCAAACCAAAACTCTCCACCGACCACGGCAAGGAAGTCAAACTCGACCACCCCGAAATCGAAAACCGCCCAGGCTACGAACGCATCTTCCTCAAACGCCCAGGCTGGTCCTTCAAACCCCACGGCCAGTCCGGCACCGAAGTCAGCGAGCTCTTCCCCCACACCGCCGCCTGCGTCGACGACATCGCCCTCATCCGGTCGATGCACTCGTCCCACTCGAATCACTACAATGCCACCCTCGGCATGCACACCGGCTCCTTCGCATTCGCCAGACCAAGTCTCGGCGCATGGGTCAGCTACGGCCTCGGCTCCGAAAACGCCAACCTCCCCTCCTTCATCGTCCTCGCCCCCAAAACCCCCTACGCCGGTTCCCAGGTCTGGGCCTCCGACTTCCTCCCCGCCGCCCACCAGGGCACGCTCGTCATCCCCGGCTCGGAACCAGTCGCCAACATCGCCCCACGCATCCCCATCCCTCAACAACAACGCGAACTCGCCGCCCTCGCCGCCCTCAACCGCTCCCACCTCGCCCAGCACCCCGGCGACTCCGTCCTCGAAGCCCGCCTCCGCTCCTTCGAAACCGCCTTCGGCATGCAGATGGAAGTCCCCGATGTCTTCGACTTCTCCAAAGAATCCGACGCCACACTCTCCCTTTACGGTCTCGAGCGCGGCCAATCCTCAGGCTTCGCATGGCAATGCCTCGCCGCCAGACGTCTCGTCGAACGCGGGGTCCGCTTCGTCGAACTCATCGACACCGGCTCCTCAGGCAACTGGGACTCCCACGGCAATATGCAGGAACACGTCCCCCTCGCCCGCAACGTCGACCAACCCATCGCAGGCCTCCTCCGCGACCTCAAATCCCGCGGGCTCCTCGACGATACCCTCGTCGTCTGGACCACCGAATTCGGCCGCACCCCCTTCAACAACACCCCAGACAACCCCGGCCGCGAACACCACAACTGGGCCTTCTCCTCATGGCTCGCCGGCGCAGGCGTCAAACCCGGCATCACCTACGGCCAAACCGACGAATACGGGGTCCGCGTCGCCTCCAATGGCGTCCACGTCCACGACTTCCACGCCACCATCCTCCACCT
Organism: Verrucomicrobiales bacterium; assembly: GCA_947462995.1. Lineage (GTDB taxonomy): Bacteria > Verrucomicrobiota > Verrucomicrobiia > Verrucomicrobiales > V1-33 > V1-33. The sequence continues at coordinate 3,295 of CANHUG010000113.1, forward strand.
CATGGGCCTCAATCACGAACGCCTCACCTTCCACCACTCCGGCCGCGACTACCGCCTCACCGACGTCCACGGCGACATCGTCAAAGGCATCCTCGCCTGACAACTCCAGGAATTCACCCGCTCCGTACCAGCGCGCCGCAGGCTCCGCACTGCCGCCACCCTCACATCTCTCGCCGGATACCCGCCCGTAGCAAGGGCGTCCCGCCCTTGTCTCCCCGCCCGCCCTCTCCCAAAGCCGAAGGCTTGACGGAAATTAGCCGGCGGCGTCAGCCGCCGGTCTAACACAAACACAGGACATCGCCCCGGCAGGGGCGGCGGACACCTTCCTCCCGCACAAAAGAACCGGAATGGAGTCGCATGATCCTAACCCATGCGACCCCATTCCCGCCTTTCAGGGCCTGAATGAGTAAACGCTCAGGTTCCACGCCTGCCCTTCAGGATCCGTGAAGTCGAATCCAGAGAACAAAAACAAATCCTTGCCCACCTCCACCGCCCGGTGACGCTTCAACGCAGGAGCAGCTCCCGCACAGCCGGAAATCTCCTCCCAGATCCCTCGCTTCCCGTCAAAACGCCAGAACTCGTTAGTGACATTCTGCGGAAACGGCGAACCACAGCACGGGTCCCCACCAGGAAGATCCCCGCCGTGGATGTAAAGGTCGCCCTTGAGCACCCCCGCAGCGACAAGATTCCGCGGCGGATCCACATTGAACTCCGGTGCTGGAGTCACGTTCTCCCACCGATTGCGGCCAATATTGTACTCCCACGTGTCCGCAAGGGTCTCAAACCCGAACTGACCCAGCGTCTCGCCTCCATACAGAATCAACCGCCCACCCTGCGCACCCGTGCCGTACGCAGCTTCATGCCGGGGAGGCGGCGATCCAGCGGCCCCGTCCGGAATCAGCTCCGTCCATTGGCGGCTCTGCACGTTGAAAACCCACAGGTCGTTCAGCGTCGAGAAAAACCCATTGATCCCGCCGAACACATACAGCCGGTTGCCCACCATCCACACCGCAGGACGCGAGCGTCCGCTAGGACCCGCATTGACCGGCTGGATCTCAGTCCACGTGTTCGCACGCGTGTCGTATGCCCAAAGGTCGTCATAAACAGAAAAGTCCGAGTAGAACGGATCAGTGTTCACACCACCCCCGAATACAAAGATCCGCCGGCTTCCCTCATGCGCAGCAGAAGCCGCAAACGCCCGCGGCGCCGGTGCCGCTCCCTGCGGTTGCAGCAGCGTCCAGCGGTTAGACTTGGTGTCAAATCTGTAAAGATCGTTGTACGGCACGTGCTCCGGTGCAGTCAGGCTGTCAAAGACACCACCAAAAAGAAAAACGTTCTCGCCCAGCGCACTCACCGCAGGGGCAGAACGTTGCGAAGGCCCCGCTCCGGTCGCCGAATGCACCGTCCAGCCACCCGCAAGCAGCGGAGCACACGTGGAAAGCAGCACCGCTGCAAGCACCCCCAGCAGCTTGAACACGGAGCGCCCGGGATTCGCGGGACGAGGTAAATAGGTTAGTAACTTCATGGTTTATCGGTCAGTTTGGGTTCGCCCCGTCTCCGAATGGCTCCAGAGCAGGGAAATTGCTAAAGCGCCTGAAGCGAATCCGCCTCCCCCTGTCTGCGGTGAGCAGAAACGCTCACAGTGGAATGCCTCAAATTATGTTATTCACGATCATCACCAACTCAAGACAAGAATCGGTTCCCGTCCTGCACGTGCTCCCCGGATTCTCAGTCAGGATCCAGAGTGTCAACGGCGTGGAAAGCCGCCCTGCACCCCCCAACTCGTGATCCTGTCAGGCGCCGCCTACGGAAATCGCACCTCCTGCAGCAAATCTCTCCGGTCCTGCTCCCGGAGATAAAAATACAGGTGAATCGGCTTCGTGGCCTTCTCAACACGGAGAGCCCTAACCTGCCTCACAATCTCCTCCCGTTCGTCCGCCCTGTAGTCACCATAAACAAAAATCTTCGTGTAGTCCGGATGCGGCTTCATGTAGACCGCCGGACGGTCGGAATCCGCACCCATGACCCGGAACGGATAACGCTCCTTGAGCGCCACAACCAGATTGCTCGCTTCCTCGACATCAGGCCCGTTCGGAATCTTGATGCTCCCGAGAAACCACAGACACGCCCACCCTCCCGCGACCGCCAGGCACAAGACAACAAGCGCGACCCCGATCGGTGTGTGCCGGAAACCGCCTCTCTTCTCATGGCTCTCTCGAACTCGATCTCCTGACATTTCCACCGGTCTACCACATCACCGCAAAACCCGCAAGCAAACCAACGCACCCTGCTCCCCGCCTCCTCCCCCCTGAGCCGAATTCCTCCCCCTTCTCACTTCCCCTCACCCCCGCCACACCGCCGCCGCTATCTGCGCCTCCGTATACCCGCGCGACGCCAGATTCTCCCGCAACAACCCACTCTCCACACTCCGGTTGTTCTCCCGCTTCGGCCAGCCCCAAAAATACCGGCACCCCAACCCATCCACCCTCCCCAGGATCAGTGAAAAGCCCGGCCACCCGGTCGTGCGTCCGGCGTTCAGTTCGGGGTCGCTCTCAACATGGGGCTTCAGGGCTGACCAATCTTATCGAGTACCGAACGTTTGAACCACACTGGAATTTGATCCGCCTTGAGTTCAAGAGTGCGGCCGTCCGTAATCTCGGCCAGCCAGGTGTGCTTGCGGTCAGCGTTATCCGTGGAGTTGTCGAAGATATACGCGCGACTGGTGCATAGGATCGCAGACATCAGCAGATCCAGCGAGCGGTAGTAGCGTTTCTCCACGAGTTCAGGTGGCACACCATGCCCGTTCAGCTTCACACGGTTCTCGACGCGGGATACATTGATCGACGGGTCATCCGTCGCCACATAATAAAGGTAAGTGCGGTAGCCGGCCTCCTGAGCTTTCCTGAGCAGCGCCACCTTGCTTGGGTGAGACATGACGGTCTCAAGCGTAAAGGTCCGCTGGGCTGCCAGCAGCTTCTGCCTCAGGAAGTCAGCCACCACCGAGGCGAAGTAGCTGTTGATCAGCCCGGTTGAGAACCAAAGCCGGCCTTCCGCAAAACGCAGGCTTCTCGCCGCCTCTGCAAGCCCCTGCTGGGCCAGAAAATCCGAATCGCCAAAAAACCGCAGCACCTCCTCTTCCGTCGCGTCAATCCCATACGCCCCCACATCCACATATCCCCGCTCCTTCACCCCAGCCTCAATCTCATCAGCATTCAGATACACCCCAAGCAGCGGCTCCGGCAGGTAGGACTTCAGCACGCTCTTCCCCGACCCATTCGGCCCGGCAAACATGCGCAGTCTCCGCGTCCCCATCGTTCATCGAAGCGTGTAGATCGTGCCGGATTTCACCCGAATCGGCGGCTCGATCTGCTTCACCACTTCTTTGCGCCCATCAGGATACTCCCGGACCACCAACGCTCCCTCCGTCTGCAGTACACTCTGCCCAGACGCCAGTACCTGCTCACGAGCACTCGCAAAGGCCTGCCCGGAAAAGGCGGGAAACTGGCTCTCAAGGGCATCAATATCAGCTTCAGACATCACCTCCCATTAGCCCATCTGCTTCTCCGCATCAACCTCGTCCTTCCACCGTCAGATTCCCGCGTCTTCGTCCCCCTCAACATCCATGTCGCTCAATCACCCGGGCGATCCCGCATCCGATACTCGTCCACATCCCCGAGATCGCCGTCGTGCTCAGCCCGGTTCTTCAAAGATCCCCCTTCCCTTCCCCCGCTCCTTTCCCGCCCGGCACCCGTACCTCTCGCACCGCCACTTCCCACTTCCCATGAACCCACCTCCCGTGCCCGACCACCGCCTCTCGCCCATCATCCGCCTCGCATGGGAAGACCGCACCAGCTTCGAGGAAATCGAGGAACGCACCGGCTTCACCGAAAAGGAGGTCATCGAACTCATGCGCCGCCAGCTCAAACCCTCCAGCTTCCGCATGTGGCGCAAACGCGTCGCCGGCCGGGTCACCAAACACCGCAAGCTCCTCGAACAACACCTCAAAGCCCCCATCCATCACGACGACTCCTCCGATCCGTAGCCCACCACCCGCACATTTCCTAACACTCACTTCTCACTTCTCACTTCCTCATGACCACCCCATCACCTCCCCGCTGGATGCGGAACGTCCTCCTCGCCGCCGGCCTCTACAATGTCCTCTGGGGTGCCTTCGTCGTCCTCTTCCCCGCCGCCCTGTTCACATTGCTCGACATGCCCCAGCCTAACTACCCGCAGTTCTGGCAGTGCATCGGCATGATCGTCGGCGTCTACGGTCTCGGCTACGCCATCGCCGCCATCGATCCCGCCCGCCACTGGCCCATCGTCCTCGTCGGATTCCTCGGCAAAATCTTCGGCCCCCTCGGCATGATCCAGGCCCTCTGGACCGGCGCCCTCCCATGGCCCTTCGCCCTCAACTGCCTAACTAACGACCTCATCTGGTGGGTCCCGTTCTTCCTCATCCTCAAATACGCATGGGATCAGTTCCGGAACGAACCCGCCAGCCCTCAGCCACCCGACGAAGCCACACTCCTCTCTAACGCCGTCACCTCCACAGGAACCACGCTCGCCGCCCTCTCACAGCAGCATCCCGTCCTCCTCGTCTTCCTCCGCCACTCAGGCTGCACCTTCTGCCGCGAAGCCATGGCAGACCTCTCCGCCGCACGCACCGCCATCACCAAAAACGGCACCACCCTCGCCCTCGTCCACATGGGCACCGCCGAATCCTTCGCCACCTTCGCCGCCACCTACGGCATGGAAGACATCCCCGCGGTCTCCGATCCAACCCGCCAGCTCTATCATGGCCTCGGCCTCCGTCGCGGCAACCTCCGCCAGCTCCTCGGTCTCTCCGTCTGGTGCCGCGGCCTCACCTCCTTCCTCTCAGGTCATCGCCCCGGCCCCATGGAAGGCGACGGCACCCAGATGCCCGGCGTCTTCCTCATCCATCAGGGCCGCGTCCTCCGCCGCTTCGCCCACACCAACGCCGCCGCCCGCCCCGACTACGCCGCCCTCGCTCAACTTCCCTCGCCCGCCTGACCATGTGCCCGCTCCTGCCAATCCACGCCGCCGCAACACTCGCCCTCACCGGCCTCATCTGGACCATCCAAATCGTCCACTATCCTTTGTTCTCCCTCGTCGGCCCCGACTCCTTCCCATCCTATCACCAGCAGCACACCACCCGCATCACATGGCTCGTCGCTCCCCTCATGCTCACCGAACTCCTCACCGCCGCCTCCCTCGTCATCCTCGGCAACCGCAACCCATGGCTCCTCGCCAGTCTCCTGCCCCTCATCTTCAACTGGCTCTCCACATGGCGCGTCCAGATCCCTCTCCACAACATCCTCGCCACCGGGTTCAACACCAAGGCCCACCAGCGCCTCGTCTCCTCCAACTGGTGGCGCACCGCCGCATGGTCCTCCCGCAGCGCCTGCCTCCTCCTCATCAATCCCTCGTAACCCGCTGAAAATCCCGCGCCCGTCCCCGCCCCCGCTGCCCGCTTGCCCTCCCGCCTCTCCCTTGCTTTCTTCATTCCTCCTCAAAAGCAGCAAGGCCCCCATGAACAAGAAAGGCATCATCCTCGCCGGCGGCGCCGGCACCCGTCTCGATCCGCTCACGCGCATCGCCTGCAAACAGCTGCTCCCGATCTACGACAAACCCATGATCTACTACCCGCTCAGCACGCTCATGCTCGGCGGCATCCGCGAAATCCTCATCATCTCCACCCCAAAGGACCTCCCAGCCTTCCGCGACCTCCTCGGCGACGGCTCCCGCCTCGGCATCCGCCTCGAATACATCGAACAACCAGCCCCCGAAGGCATCGCCCAGGCCTTCCTCCTCGCCGAAGACTTCCTCGCTGGCTCCGGCGCCACCCTCATCCTCGGCGATAACATCTTCTACGGGAAACTCGACTTCTTCCGCTCCGCACTCGCCATGGAAAAAGGCGCCTGCGTCTTCGGCTACCACGTCCGCGACCCCGAACGCTTCGGCGTCGTCGAATTCGACGCCTCCCGCCGCGTCATCAGCATCGAGGAAAAACCCAAACTCCCCAAATCCAACTTCGCCGTCCCAGGCCTCTACGTCTACGACGAATCCGTCGTCGCACGCGTCAAACAGCAGAAACCCTCCGCTCGCGGCGAACTCGAAATCACCGACCTCAACAACGCCTACCTCCGCGACGGCGCTCTCGAAGTCCGCCTCCTCGGCCGCGGCATCGCATGGCTCGACACCGGTACCCCCGCCAGTCTCCTCGAAGCCGGCAACTACATCGCCACCATCGAACACCAGCAGAACCTCAAAGTCGCCTGCATCGAAGAAGTCGCCTTCAACCGCGGCTTCATCAACGAAGCCGAATTCGAACTCGTCATCAGCGCCACCCGCAGCCCGGACTACCGACGCTACCTCGAAGGCGTCCTCACAGAATGGCGCCAGCAACCCCGCTGATCACCCCACCATGCGCCTCCTCCCCACCATGGCAGCCCTCGCCGCTGCCGCTCTCCTCCCGGCCTGCGAGTCCCAGCGCACCATCGTCGCAGGCCCCACCCAGACCAGCCTCTCCGCCTCCTCAGGCGGCGGCGAAGTCGACCCCAATGCCCGCTTCCAGGCCGCCGACCCCTTCGGCTACCAATCCAACGGCTCCGGCGGCCTCAACGCCCTTAGCGGCAAAATGTTCTCCGGCAATACCTCCCAGAAGGACATGCGCTCCTTCAACCAGACCCGCGACTTCGTCGCCAAACGCTACGGCGGCTCCACCAAAGAACTCGGCACCTCCGACAAACAGTCGTTCCTCCAGAAAATGACCTCCCGCTTCTCCGGCACCTCAGCCTCGGAATCCGGCAACGCCTCAGAAGCCTCCAAAAACTTCCGCGAACAGGACCGCTCGGTCGCCGCCTCCACCCACCGCAACCTGGACCGCGCCGCCAACACCCGCGACTTCCCCGACAGCAAC
>CANHUG010000114.1 GCA_947462995.1 Verrucomicrobiales bacterium
AACAAGCCCCTCCGAACAAGCCAGCCGAAGGCTCTGGACTGCTGTGAGCCATCACAGCTCTCTCTGCGCACAGAGTGCGCCTGCGAGCTCCCCTCCGAACAAGCCCCCTCCGAACAAGCCCCTCCCAACAAGCCCCTCCGAACAAGCCCCCCTCCGAACAAGCCAGCCGAAGGCTCTGGACTGCTGTGAGCCATCACAGCTCTCTCTGCGCACGGAGTGCGCCTGCGAGCCCTCCGCACAACCCCGCCCGCCAAGCCGGAGGCTTGACGGAGCTTAGCCGGTGGCGAAAGCCACCGGTCTAACATATTAATACAACCACCGCCCCGGCAGCGGGCGGCACCCCCTCCCAGCCCGCCACCTCCCTCCAAGCCCCCTCCCAACAAGCCATTCTCACTTCTCACTTCCAACCCGCCGCCCCTCCAGATCAATTTTTGAACAAAATCCCCGGCTCCTCTATCATATCCTGAGCGTTGCCCTCCGGCATCCGCCCGGCCATGCCCCACTTCTACAAATTCACCTTCGCCTTCCTCACCCTCGGAGCCCTCCTCTGGTGCCTCGGTTCCTCCCAACCAGTCTACACCGATCCCGAAGCCCCCGCCCGTCTCTCCCTCGAACTCGCCGATCTCCCTCGCGAGGAGCAGTTCCGTAAATGGCATTCCGAACTCCAGCGCTTTGAGACGAACCACAAGCGCTTCACCGACCTCGGCAGAGGCTTCATCGCCCTCGGCATCGGCGTCGCCCTCGCCAACGCCATCACTTCCCTCTACCACCACTTCGAAGGCCGCTCGCGAACCATCTTCTTCGCCATCGCATGGATCGCCCTCTGGGCCCTGAAAATCCCCTTCATCACAAGGTACTACACGCTCCGCCAGGAACGGTTCGACTTCCCGACATGGGGTGACTCCATCGCCATTCCCATCTCCGCGGAAACCGCTACCACCATCGCCTGCTGTGTCCTCACCGGCGGCCTCGCCGCCCTCCTCATGAAGCACCGCTCGTTCGACTCCGACCTCATCCTCACAAAACCCACTGGCACCGCCCAGGGAATTCGAGCCGCCTTCATGGCACTGTGGTTCACCCTGCTCTTCATCGATGTCGCTTCCGGAGTCTGGTACGGCAATGAAGGCTCGGTCATCGCCTGCGTCGCAGCCTGCCCGCTCCTCTTCGCCATCACCACCGCTCCGCCAGACGACCCTCCCGAACCCCCTCCTCCCGACCCCGCCGTCTCATAGCCCAACCACCACCCCGCCCCCACCACCCACCTTCCCCATTCTGAATTCTTCTGTTTCCTATTCTCACTTCTCACTTCCCCACCCATGCCCTCCGAACTCCTCGCCTACTATCAACAACGCGCCGGGGAATACGAGCGTGTCTACGCCAAACCTGAACGCCAATCCGATCTCGCCCTCCTCCGCTCTCTCCTCCACGACCAACTCCGCAATCACCACGTACTCGAAGTCTCCTGCGGCACCGGATACTGGACCGCCGCCTTCGCTCCCGCCGCCCTCTCCGTCACCGCATGCGACCTCAGCCCCGAGGTCCTCGCCATCGCCCGCGCCAAACCCTGGCCCTCAGCCAACGTCGAGTTCATCGAAGCCGACTCCTACGCCCTCCCCGTCTTCGACCGCAAATTCTCCGCCGCCTTCTCCGGCTTCTGGTGGTCCCATCTCCCCCGCCACCGTCTCTCCACCTTCCTCTCCGGCCTCCACGCCAATCTCCAACCCGGCGCCACCGTCGTCTTCATCGACAACCGCTTCGTCCCAGGCAGCAGCACCCCCATCTCCCGCACCTCCCCAGACGGCGATTCCTACCAACTCCGCCGCCTCGACGACGGAACCACCCACGAGGTCCTCAAAAACTTCCCCTCCGAATCCGACCTCCGCCACACCGTCTCCTGCATCACCCCCTCACCGGAAATCATCCTCACCGACTACTTCTGGCTCCTCCGCTACACCATCCCCTGACCCCCGCCCCATCCGTCCCATTCGTCCTATCGGTCCTATCCGTCTTATCCGTCCCCTCTCCTTAGGTCCTCATTCCCCTGCCACCCATTCCCTTGCCTCTCCCTCTCCCTACCCGCATTCCCCAGCACCTCCCTCCCCCTCCCAGGATTCCCCTGCCACCCATTCCCCTGCATCTCCCTCTCCCTCCCCCATTCCCCTGCCTCTCCCTTGTTCTCAATACCGTCAGGCAATCCCTCGATTCCCGCAGAACCGATCCGACAAAGTTGTCAATTCCCGGCATCGATCCGCCCGATTGTGAGTCTCCGGATCTCGGCATCGGCGAGGCTCTCGGCCCAGCCGCGCGCGGAGTCAGGCTCCACTTCGATGAGTGGCTCAATCAGGGCGAGCCTCGCCTCATCGGGAATCGCCGCACCGTGCCCGGCCATCCACGCGGAAGCCGACTCCAGATCACTCCCGGCCCACGTCCCGACCACTGCCGCCAGACAACCGGATCCGACGTTCCCGGAAACGACCCATTCCGCCGCCGCCCGCGGATCCAGCTGCGCCCAGGCCACACTAACGGCCCGCCGCGCGTCACCGACCGCTTCCTCGTCACCCGCGAGGTCCGCCATCGCCATCGCTGTCTCGGGAGATTCATGAAACAGTCCCATCGCCAGCTCCATCGCGGCAAGCCCCCGCTGTTCCGGCCGCACTGATCCTAGCAGTTCCTGCGCTTCCTCCCAGCCGACCATCATGTCGGCCCGCAGTTCCCAGCCTCCCGCGTCGTCAAACGATGCCAGCCACGCTTCCCTGCGTTTCTCAACGCTCAGTGAATCCAAGGCACCCCTCCCCTCCATACCGGAGGTCGGCCTCACCTTCCCACCCGGAACATTCGCCCCCGCGGCCCGGTGAGCAGTCACCACGCCGTGCCCCATCCCCCGCTTCTCATCCGTCCCCGGCCCCAACTGATTCCACGCTACCACTCCCGCCACCGCAGCCAGCAAATGCGTAAACAACGTCTTCATGTGTTCTGAAAAGCTAGTCTCTCTGCTGTCTCACAGCGGAAAATCCGGCGGCCTGCACCAGGCTTGGCTCTCGCCTCCCCCAGTGCAGGCCCACCTGAACCAGGATCAGTTCACAAAGGCGAAGTCATCAATGTGAACCCTCACCGGTGCTCCCGTTGTTGCATTGACGCTGGAAATGCGCACCGCCGTGATCCCGCAGCCAGCCAGCGCCGTCGCCCCGGCAAAGGTGTCGCGCACACCCACTCCCGCCGGAATCCCGAACGTGTACGTCACCGGGAGACCCGGGGCCGACTGAATGAAGGTCACCGTCACCTTCTGCGGAACATTCGCCTGCTGGAGGACCGTCAGTCCAGCCTGACGAATCAGCCCCGTACTCGCCGACAGCGACAGCGACATCGAGCCAATCGTCTTGCTCATCATGTCTCCCTTGTCCGAAATCGGCACGACCGTCGCATGCGAGTTGATGTCGCCAATCAGCGGCACCCCGATCTTGATCGTCTGCGTTCCGGCAATCCCATAGTAACCGAGGACCATATTCGTTCCCACTGCCGGAGACGGCCAGGGCGAGGTCTGCGGAGCATCGAAATTCACAACGCCGCCCCGGTTAACATTCCACCCATTGGCCACCGCAGTGACGAAGGACGTGTAGAATGCAGGACTCGGCACCTTGACATCGACAACGTTGGCATTGGTTGTTGCGTCGTACCGCTGTACCGTCTTCGCATGCGTGGTGATCTGCGCATCGGCAGCAGCGGCAGCAGCAAGGGTCACGGCGATGGTGATGGATTTCGTTTTCATGGAGTTGCGTTCGTTTGTGGTTTTGTTTCGTTCGGTTCTGCTTCAGGAAGGCGGCTGTATCACCGCATCTTCACAGGGGAGATCGCAGTCGCCCGCCCGATGGCTCAGAATTCGCCAAAAAATGTTTCCCGCACCTCGCCCGGTTCTGATAAATGCACCTCCCGTGGCGTCCGATCCCCATCTCTTTCACACCACGCACTGGAGCATCATCCGCAAAGCCGCCGACCACGGCAGCCCGGAATCCCTCCATGCGCTCGAAACGCTCTGCCGCGCCTACTGGTACCCTCTCTATTCCTACGTCCGCAGCACCGGCATCCGCCACGAGGACGCCTGCGACCTGACCCAGGATTTCTTCTCCCGCCTCCTCTCCAATGACCGCACCCTCGGCTCGCTGGCCCCGGAAAACGGTCGCTTCCGCTCGTTCCTTCTCGTCGCCATCCGCCGCCTCATCGCTAGCTCATGGCGACGGTCATACTCACAAAAACGCGGCGGCGGCACCCCCGCCATCGTCATCGATGAAGCCGATGCCCTCGCACGCTTCGATGCCGGTCACCACGATGGCAATTCGCCCGAAGTCGTCTTCGACCGCAACTGGGCTGCTTCCGTGATGGACCGCGCTCTCGCAAGGCTCGCATCGCACTGGCACGAAAAGGATAAACCGCTCGACCAGCTGCGCACTTATCTCACGGACGCACGCGGCACAGTTCCAGTCGCCGACATGGCAACGCAACTCGGCGTCTCCACCGCATCGCTCAAGGCTTCCATCTACCGTCTCCGCAAGCTCTTCGCAGACCTTCTGCGCGATGAACTCGCTGCCACCGTAAGCGATCCCTCGGAAATCGACAGCGAACTCCGCTACCTCCTCACAGTCCTCGCAGAAGCAGGTTAGTCTCTGGCACCTCCCGGACCGCCATCCCCTCACGTCAGCCATGCAGGACCAGGACCCTACCAACAAATCCGCGCCAGCCATCTGCCCGCATTGCGCATCCCCGCTCCCGCCCGATGCCGCCGCCGACATCTGCCGGTCCTGCCTCGCCGAAAACCTCCTGCTCATGCTCGACTCTTCTGCTCCCGATGAATCGGGAGCAGAAGAATCCGAACCGGAGCAGTTCGCAGGATTCATCCTGCGCGAACAACTCGGCCGCGGCGGCATGGGCGTGGTCTACCGCGCATGGCAGCCCGGCCTCCAGCGCGAGGTCGCCCTCAAGCTCGTTTCCAGCGGTCGATTCGCAGGCACCGAAGAAGTCCAGAGGCTCAAACTCGAGGCAGAAGCCGCCGCCCGTCTCACCCACCCGGGCATCGTAGCAGTCTACGAAGCCGGCGAATCGGACGGTCAGCCATGGCTCGCCATGCAGTACGTCCCCGGCGGCACGCTCAGTCAGCACGTCGGCAAGTCAGCCGCCCCGCTTCAATGGTCCGCCCGACTCGTGGCCGATGTCAGCCGCGCCGTCCATTACGCCCACCAGCACGGTGTCCTCCACCGCGACCTCAAACCTGGCAATATCCTCCTTTCCACCGACGGTCACCCGCTCGTCGCTGACTTCGGCCTCGCCCGCCTCATGGAACAGGACGATCACCTCACGCTCACCGGCCGGTCAGTCGGTTCCCCAGCTTACATGTCGCCGGAATCATTCCGCGGTGAAACCAGCACCGCACGCGATGTCTACGCTCTCGGCGTCATCCTCTACCAACTCCTCACAGGCCAGTTGCCGTTTTCCGCCGACGATCCCGCCGCACTCGCCCGCCGCTGCGCAGAAGATGACCCCACCCCTCCTCGCCAGCTCCGCAAGGGTCTCCCCCGCGACCTCGAAGTCATCACCCTGAAGTGCCTCGAAAAACTTCCCGCCCGGCGCTACGCCTCCGCAGCAACTCTCGCCGACGACCTCGAGAACTGGCTGAACTTCCGGCCGATCCTCGCCCGCCCCTCGCCGCCTCACCTGCGCATCGCACGCTGGATCCGCCGCCGTCCGCTCCATGCCGCCGCCGCAGCCGCCGCCTGCCTCGCCGCCACTGGCTTCGCTACCCACCGCCACCGCACCAATTCCATCAAGGCCGCCGCCGCCGCCGAAACCGACCGCGCCAAAGCAAGCGCCCTAGCCAACCTCCAGCGCGCCAGTCTCGAATCGGCCCTCCGCGAAACCGAAGCAGGATTCCTCGACCAGGCCCGCCGCATCCTCAGCGATGTCCGCACGCTCGACCCGCTCACCGCAGATGCTTCCCCGGAATGGAGATGGCTCTGGTCCCGCTGCACTCCCCAGGGCCTCACCCTCACTCAGGCCCACAAAGGCGAAATCACCGCCGCAGCCTTCTCCCCGGACGGTCTCACACTCGCCACCGCCGGTCAGGACGCCCTCATCCACCTCTGGAACTGCCGCGACCTCACCAAACCGGATGCACACCCTATCCAGACCATCCGGACCGCCCACCTCACCGCCCCCATCCATCTCTCGTTCTCCCCGGACTCCTCCAGAATCTTCGTGGCCCGCAACGGCCAGCCGCTCTCCGCAGAATGGATCCCCCGCAACGGCAGCCCCGCAGAACCCGTCCCACTCCCGAAGTCCCCCACCGCATGGATGCAGTCGGTCATCAATCCAGCCGGCACTCCAGTGGTCTCTTTCCAGTCGCCTCCAGGCACCGCCGACGCACCGCCCGCTCTCTGGTTCGCTCCTCAGGACAAACCCACCCCGCTCCCCGGCCGCGCACCGTTCCTAACCTCCAACGGCTCCAATCTCGTCCTCACAGGCGACTTCACCGACGGTCTCCAGTTGATCAAACTCGCCGCTCCACCAGAAGTCACATGGAAGGACCCCCGCACGCTCTACAGTCTCTCCGCCCTCGCACTGAGTCAGTCAGGCTCATTCGCCGCCGCCGCCCATTCCGCCCCCACCGGCCTTTCCCAGATCCAGGTCATCAGCACCGCCAACCCATCCCAGTTCACCCTCACCGAATGCAGCGGCACCATCCGCAGTCTCGCCATCAGCGGTGATCAATGGCTCGCCGCAGGCGGCGACGACCGCGTCGTCCGGCTCTGGAATCTCAACGCGCCTTCCCGCTGCCACGCCCAGCCAGGTCACGCCCGCCCCATCCGCGTCGTCGCCTTCAGCCCCGATGGTTCACTCCTCTGCAGCGGCGATCAGGGCGGCCGCATCGCCGTCTCCCCTCTGCCATCTGATAGGACAGATGCCGTCGGCCCTCCGCTCGCTGCGCCTCCAGACCTCTCGTTCCTCTTCGCCACCACTCTGCGCAATGGCATCCCGCAGCCGGAAATCGTCAGGGTCACCACCTCCGATGGATCAAACCTGAAATACCCGCTACCCGGCATCCCCGCCGCCATCGCCTGCGGCAGTCAATTCTCCACCGTCCTCTGCCAGCAGGGCCAGTCCGTCCAACGCTGCCGGATTCCCGCCGACGCACCAACGCACAACACCGATGCCTCCGCAGAACTCCCCGCGGGCACCCAGGCGGTCGCCCTCACCACCGACGGCTTCCTCTCCACAGAAGCCCGCTCTTCCAACGCCATCACCATCCGCTCCCACCGCTTCGGCACGCCGGAACCAGTCGGCAACATCCGCCTCGCCATCGCCCCATGGAGCACGCTCACCATGGCCCCAGACGGCCTTCATTGCTATCTGCTCGACGCCCCCGCCGGCAAACTCGCCTGCCTCACCCTCCCTTCCCTCGCTCTCCGTTGGCAGCAATCACTCCGCCAGTCGGTCACCATCGCCGTCGCTCCAGACAGCAACACCATCGCATGGGCCGGCGGATTCTACGCCGGTCTGCTCGACGCAGCCACAGGCAAGGAAATCTCCTCGTTCCGCCAACCCTGCGAAATCATCGCACGCCTCACCTTCGCCGGCCCGCAGCACCTCATGCTCTCCAGCTACGACCACACGCTCGTCTTCGCCTCCCTCGCAACATCCTCCGTCACCCTCGAATCCCGCCGCCAGCCAGCCTGCGCCGAACTGCTCTGCTCGCAGGACCTCACCCGCTGGCTATCCCTCGACCTCCAGAACCAGCTCACCTGGTTCCCGCCACCCTCCCGGAATCCAACGCCATGAATCGTTTCTCCTCCGCCGTCTTCTCCGGTCTCCTCGCCGCTGCCTCGCCCGTCATCGCCGATGGCGACACTGGCACGCCCACTCCAGCCGCCCTAACCTACTCCCGCCACATGGCCGCCACCAGCGGCATCCACGACCCCCGCTCCAGCTACACCCACCTCCCCGTTATCTCCGGCCGCCCCGTCAGTGATTCCCCCCTGATTATCTGCACCGCCAGTGGATGCGATATCCTGACATGGCTCTACCCGGGCATGTCGCTTTCCGTCGCGCTCCAACCGGTCGCCGAAGCCGAGGAAGCCGGCGGTCCCTCGGGCACAAGCCCTGTCCCGCCCCCCACCCTCGCAGACGGTTGCTGGCAACTCTACGATTCCTGCGGCTTCACTTCCTACCAATCGTGGCTCGGTTCATCCGCAGCCATCCTCGGCCTCGCCCCGTCAAGCCTGCTCCCGGACGCCGATCCCGACGGCGAGGGCATCACCAATGCCCGCGAGGCCTTCCTCCGCATGCACCCGTTCGACCACCGCAGCGGCTTCTCCCTCTCCCCTAACTGGCTCCTCACTCCGTCAGACCCTCCCGCCGTCACCGTCGAATTCGCCGGCCTCAGCGGCCGGGTCTATGCCCTCGAATGGTCGCCCGACCTCTCGCCAGGATCATGGCAGACGGTCCAGTCTCCCTTCCTCACCCCCGCTCCCGTCGACGAGGACACCGACATCGGCGAAGACCGCTACCTCATCTACTCGCTCACCGCTGACCTCCCACCGGAAACCTCAGGCCTCAGCCGCTACTTCCTCCGCATGACCGCACCCGACGGCATGGAAGAATCAGCCGCAGTCGCCGGCAGTGGACCGGGAGCCGCCGCCGCCAGGTTCTTCCTCGTCCCCCCGCCAGACGAACACCCAACGGAAAATTCCCCTTTCCAACCCGCCCGCCAGATCCGCGGTCGCTTCTTCACCCCGCGCAACCTCCGCGACGCCACCATCACCCTCAACAACAACTACGTCCTCAACCCAACCACCGGCCCCACCGCTCGATCCATCGACCTGCCGGACACTTTCGACCTCAACGACCCCGTCCGCGTCTTCGACGCTGTCTTCAACAGTCTCCCCAACCGCGTCCAGGTCTACCCCACCGAAAACTACTTCTACTGGTCCATCCGCATCGGCCAGCGCACGTTCCGTGGGAATCTCAACCTCTCCGTCCGCACCCGCGACTTAAACCGGGTCCCGTTCTACTACAGCGAACTCGCTGACATCTCGTCAGGTGGCCAGCCGCACCGGGTCCAGATCGTCGGCGGCGGCACGCTCGGCACCCCCGTCCTAACTCTCCGCCGCGACCCCCAGAACCCGCTCCGCTACCTGCTCAGCCGCGGCGACCGCACCGTCACCTTCGATCTACACAATCTCTCCCAGGCCCCTCCTCCTCAGGGCGTCCTGCGGCCAGGCGAAATCTTCGTTGAACGCACCTTCGACGAAAGCGGTCTCCGCTTCCTCCTCATATTCCAGCCATCCTCACAGACGCGACCCGCCACCTTCGCATGGCTCCTCGACCCCGGACCATGGGACGCCCCATTCACCGCTCCATCCCCGGACGAATTCACGGAACTCCCGGACGCCCCTGGGAATTTCCTCCACACCCGCACCGGCTTCGCCTTCGCCGCCGACTCCCGCTCCCTCGCCTCCGCCCGACGCCTCGTCCTCATCGCCGTCACCAACGACCACGTCGCCAGCAATACATGGTTCGATGGCCCCGGCGACCAACTCGCTGACAACTTCGATCCCGTCCCTCTCAAACCTCTCCTCCTCGCCGCCTTCCCGGACCTCACCCCGGACCGCATCGACAACTTCGGATACTTCACCGATTCCGCAGGCAAGGAACGGATCGGTCTCTACCCCTATCACGGCTACGACGCCGAAAGCGATCTCTCCGCATTCGCTCTCTCGCTGCGCCCGGGTCCTGACACGGATCCAGATACCCTCGCGCTCTGGAACACCACCATCAATGCCGTCCCACCCGCGGTCCCCCCGCCGCCCCTCGCCTTCGCCTTCAACGAGGGCGGAGCCGCCCAACTCCCCGATAACCTCATGGGCTCGGGCCTCAGCCGCGACCCGGTCAGCGGCAGCCTCACCGTCCAATCCTCAGAACCATGGCAGACCCCCACATTCCCGGAAGTGTGGATCACCAAATCCCAGAAGGGATCCGTCGTCCGCATCCACTCCCCAGGCGACCGGCGCGCCACACTCGCCGCTGAATACCTGACCGCCCCACAGGCCGTCCACACTTCCCCCAACGCTCCCTACCCATGGCGCGATGGCTTCTCCCCTTTC
>CANHUG010000115.1 GCA_947462995.1 Verrucomicrobiales bacterium
GCGCCCGCTTCGCCCGTCTCAGGGTCTCCGCCACTCCCTGACATCTTCTCCGGAACGCCGCCGCCTCACCAGTCTCAAACAAGAAACCTCTCCCATGCTCCCAGTCTCCCGCTCTCTCCTCCCGCGGCTCGCCGCCGGCTCCCTCATCGCCCTAACCTCCGCATGGGTTCTTCGCGCCAAAGTCGATTCCCCCGGCCCGCGCACTGCAGAAAACACATGGCGCGCCGAACACCGCATCGTCGACCTCCACATGCACATCGACGCCTCCCCCGAACGCTTCGACCGCGCCGTCCGCATCATGGACAAGTCAGGCATCGGCATCGGCGTCAACCTCAGCGGGGGCACCGTCACCTCTCCCTCTGACGGCTCGCCCTCACCGTTCGCCAAAACCAAGCTCCTCGCCGATACCCGCCACCCAGGCCGCTTCGTCCACTACATGAACCTCGACTACGCCGGCTGGGACAATCCTGACTTCTCCTCCAAAGCCGCAGCCCAGATCGAAGAAGGCCACCGCCTCGGAGCCGCCGGCCTCAAGGAATACAAACGCCTCGGCCTCTACCTCCGCGACTCCAAAGACTCCCTCATCGCCATCGACGACCCCAAACTCGACGCCGTCTGGGCCAAATGCGGCGCCCTCAACTTGCCCGTCTCCATCCACGTCGCCGACCCCCGCGCCTTCTGGCTCGCCTTCGATGACAAAAACGAACGCTGGAAGGAACTCAAGGACCACCGCTCATGGTGGTTCGGCGACCCCGCCAAATTCCCCCCGCGCGAACAACTCCTCGAGGCCCTCAACCGCGTCATCGCCCGCCACCCCAAAACCACCTTCGTCTGCGTCCACTTCGCTAACAACGCCGAAGACCTCGCATGGGTCGATCGCATGCTCGACGCCCATCCCAACATGATGGCCGACCTCGCCGCCCGCATCCCCGAAATCGGCCGACACGACCCCGCAGAAGTCCGCCGCGTCTTCACCAAACACGCCAACCGCATCTTCTTCGCCTCCGACTTCATGGTCTACGACCGTCTCATCCTCGGCTCCGCCGGCGACGACGAACGCCCCACCGACGACGACGGCGCTGCCTTCTACGACAAATGCTGGCGCTGGCTCGAAACCAGCGACCGCGACTGGGCCCACATGACGCCCATCCAGGGCGACTGGAAAATCAACGCCATCGCTCTCCCCCCGGACGTCAGCCGCAAAATCTACTTCGACAACGCCGCGAAACTCCTCGCCGCTTCCCTCCCGCTCCCCGTCATGAAGGCCAGTCACGTCGACGCCGTCCCGCAAGGCACCGACTTCTCCCACCCCGCATGGGCTCAGGCCATCCCCGTCCGCATGGAGTACTCTTCCTCCAACGCTGCCGCCCACCCAGCCCTTAGCACCACCGTCCGCGCCCTCTGGACCAACTCCCACCTCCACCTCGCCTACGAATGCCCCTTCACCACCCTGACAACATTCGGCGGCCACCACACCACCGAACGCATCGGGCTCTGGGATAAAGACGTCGTCGAAGCCTTCATCGCCCCGGACCCCGACAAGCCCGATTCCTACTCCGAATACGAATGGGCCCCGGACGGCGGCTGGCTCGACCTCACCGTCTCCCCTGACAAAAAAGACTTCGCATGGAACAGCGACATGTCCTCCACCATCACCATCGACGAATCAGCCAAAGTCTGGCGCCTCGCCGTCGCCATCCCCCTCGCCTCCATCTCCCTAACCCCACCCACCCCAGCCACCCGCTGGAAAATCAACCTCTTCCGCCACGACGCCGCCACCCACACCGGCCTCGCCCTCAGCCCCACCCTCACCAACACCTTCCACACCCCCTCCCGCTTCGCCACCCTCCAATTCCTCCCCCCCACCACCAACTAGCCACACCCCACCCATCCTCACCAACCAAGCCGGAGGCTTGACGGAAATTAGCCGGTGGCGTCAGCCACCGGTCTAACACATAAATAGACCACCGCCCCGGCAGGGGCGGCGGATCCAACAACCTGCTGCGCCTCAACCCATGCACATCGTCATCCACCCACAACCCACCCATCTCCCCCCCAATCGAAACAGGATTGCGCCCCACACCCTTCGAGCCTTCGCGTGTGCCCGCTCTCCCTACACGCCATTCTCACTTCTCACTTCTCACTTCCTTAACTCGGCTCCAGCGCCCAGAGCGCCAGCGTGCAGGCCCACGCTTCCTCCAAGGA
The DNA here is from genome assembly GCA_947462995.1 of Verrucomicrobiales bacterium. Taxonomy (GTDB): domain Bacteria; phylum Verrucomicrobiota; class Verrucomicrobiia; order Verrucomicrobiales; family V1-33; genus V1-33. Next base: position 2,206 of record CANHUG010000115.1, read on the forward strand.
CATCGACTTCATCTCATGCCCCGGTCCCCATGAGTCAGTGTAATAAATCCGCGAATTCGCCCCGTCATACCCAACGATGACGCGCATGTGTCCCCCCAGCATATAAGGCGGCGGGCGCTTTCCTTTGCTGCGCAGCTCCTCCATCTCCTTCTTCCGCTCCTCCTCGAACTTCTTGCGAATGTCGTCCACCACCTCGTCCTTCTCCCCATCGGCCGCACTCTTACCCTTGTTCACCGCATAACGGTTCGCCTCGTAGCTCTCGTCGATCTTGTCCTCCCAGTAAATCCCCAGCTGCAGCGCCCACAGGATCGGCACGCCCTTATTCACGTTGTCCACCACCGCCTGCTTGAACGCCGTGAAATCACTCCCCTTGCAGCGGAATTTGCGCAGCGTCTCCGGGTCAACCTTCATCCAGTCGATGTAGCCGGAACTCCTCAACTCTGACAGATCCACCACATCCTTCCCGGCCTGCCGCGCCACAATGTTGTAGTTCTTGAACAGAACCTCGTACTGCTTCTGCTTCATGAAAGTAATCTCCCGCACCCGCAACCCCAGCCGCTGCGACATCCGCTGAATCGCCGTCTTCATCTTCTCAGGATTCGTCCCACCATAAGTCTCCGCCGCATTCGCCAGATCGTGCATGTCCACATCCGCACCATAGTGCCGCAGCACCCGCTCCAGCGACGCCACCGCACAATAACCCTTGCTCCCCTGATCCACCATCGGCAGCCCCTCGATCACCGCCTTCGACTTCCCCTCACGCTTCACCTTCGCCGCCAGCAACGGTCGCGAAACCGTCGTGCGGATCCGATTCAACTGCACCCCCAGCTGCACCTGTGGCGGCATGATGCGAACCCTTACAAACTCCCCGTGCTCCTTCGTCGTCCAGATCCATCCGTCAATCTCCTCACGCTTCTCCGGGAGGAACAGCCACTCGCCGATGTAGAGCGCCTTCTTGCAGCGCCACACCGCCCCCTCAGACTGCGCACTCAGCAGCTCCTCCTTGCGCCGCGGCTCCTCCTTCACGCCGCTCGCCTCACTCAGCACCCCCTTCACCGTCTTCACCGCTTCATTGAATAGCCCGCGCGTGATCACCTGCTCCTCATCCCCCTTGTTCATCACCGACACCGTCACCCCCGCCACTTTCCCGTCCTTGAACTTGATCAGCACCTCCCCCACGTCGTTCTCCTTCAACTGAAAGCTGAAATCATCCGGATTGAACCGCGCCCGCGTCCGCTCCTTATCCTGCCACACAAAAAACCGCGCACCCGCCTTCTTCTCTAAATCATCCGGCGTCATCGCAAACAACCCCTCATCCAGAAGCCAGTCCAGCGCCACATCATCGCTCCGGGCATTCGCCGTCTGGGCGATCGCCGTTTGATTCAGGGTGATCAGCGGCAGCACAAAGCCGATGCCAAGCAGGAACAGGATTGCCTTCATGAATGCCACCAACGCTACAGATCCCCAACACATTAGCAAATCTTTTCTCACGGCGCGCTACCAACTATCAACCCTCCCCCAGCCACCCAATCCCAGCCAACCCCCTCCGAACACGCCAACGGAGAGGGGACATTCACGTCCCCTACACCCAACAAGTCGGCGGCCCTCCCAACACGCCCATTCTCCCAACACGCCCCCGTCCCGCACGGACGACCGGTCAATATCCGGAGCATGCCGCGAGCCACTCGCGGCACCCCCGGTTCCCAACACAATAACACAGAACCCCGTGCGCCCCCCTCCGAACAAGCAGCCGAAGGCTCTGGACTGCTATCAGAATTACAGCTCTCCCTTGCGCACGAAGTGCGCCTGCCAGCCCTCTCCCTAGCCTCCCAGCCCGCCCCCGATCCGCCCTCTCCGCCCCATCAGCCACATCGGTCCTATCTGTCCTATCTGTCCTATTCGCCCCAACCACCCAACCGCAAACATCATCTCCCTCCGCCCCATTCCGCTTCCCCACCCTGCACCCGAACACCCACTCACCTGCCAATCCGCCAACCAATCCCAAAGGGATTGCGTCCCCTAGCCCAAGGTTGGCCTGAGGCACGAAGGCCTACCTTGGGTACCACCCCAACAAATTCCCAACCCGAACGAGGTTGCGTCCCCAAACCCGCCGAAGGCCCTGGAATGCGGAAGCCCGCTGCCGCTTTCCCCGAGCCGACCCGCTGGCCCGGCACCATTCAAGCTCGCCCCCACCCGTACTCGCCCCTCGCGCCTTCTACACCCCATCCCGTCCATCACCTCCAGCCCCACGCTCCATCCTATCCATCCTATCCATCCTATCCATCCTATCCGCCCTATCCGTCCTATTCTCCCACCACCGGAATGCCGCCCACCCCCCCTTTACCCCAGCATGAACACCAGCATCACAATCACCGTCGGAGGCAGCGCCGCCGCCAACAACCCCAGCGGATTCACCCGGTCGTTGAAGTAATTCTTGAGAATCCCCTGACCAGCCGGATTCGGCGCATTTGCAATCACCGTCAGCCCGCCGCCCGCCACTGCTCCCGTCATCACCGCGTACTTCAGCGCATCCGTCAGCCCCGGCACCTGCGACGCAAGAAACGTGATCAGCGCGTTGTCATTGAACCCCGTCAGCACCGCCGCCCCGATCGCCAGCGGCCACGGCCCCAGCCCGTTGTTCATCACCGGCTCAAGCCACCACGACTGACACCGCCCGTGAATCACCAGCCCTGCAAGGAAGAAGCCCACCAGCATCGGACTCTTGATGCTCAGCGGATTCTGATGCTCCTGCGACGCCTGCAGGAACCCTAGGAAAAACAGAAACCCGCCAAGGAAAAACACCGGGTAGTGACTCGTGTACACCGTCCACGCCAGAAACGCCAGATGCGTCAGCGTCACCCGCAGCGGAATCCTCGTCGTCCGTTCCTTCCAATAACGCCCGGCCTCACCGTCCTGAACCTTGTCCCCCGGGTCCCCCAGCCGCTTGAACTCCTTCCGGAACACCAGAAAATACACCGCGTTCGAAATCAGAATCGACACCACCGCGTGCGACCCGAACGTCTGCAGCATGAACCCGGAACTCCAGTTCCACTTCGTCGCCACCATCAGCACCGGCGGAGCCGCGAAGTTCGTGAGCACCCCGCCCACCGACACATTCACAAACAGCAGCCCCAACGTCGCATACGCAAACACCTTGCTAGGCCGCAACTCGTAGAACCGCCGCGCCAGCAGCAGCGCACTGATCGTCATCGCCGCAGGCTCCGTGATCAGCGACCCCAGCAATGGAGCCAGCGTCAGCACACTCAGCCACCAAGCCGCCGGCGACCCGCCACCCAGCCGGATCGCAGGCACCGCCAGACAATGCTCCGCAAACCGCACCACTGGCCGCGACGCACTCACCGCCATGATCACCACCACAAACAACGGCTCCACAAAATCACAGTCCCGGTTCACAAACGACTTCACATCCGCCCACCCGTGAAACCACACACCCGCCACCAGCAGCGGAATCGCCCAGATCGCAAACACCGCCTCCACTTCCCCTAGATAGTGAAACAACTGCGCCTTGAACGACACCGGCGCAGGCGCATCCGCATACTCCCCGCGCCCCTTCGCCGCCTCCGTTGCATGCCATTCCTGGTGATACGCCTCCTCCGCATGGTGCGCCATGCTCTGAAACATCCCCGCCGCAAACGTATGCAGAATCGCACACACGAAAATCACCGTCGCCCACACATTGAACGGATCCTGCTTCGCCCGCTCCATGATCCGAGCCATCAGCGGCCGCGTCTCACCACCCGCAGGCACCGCATACTGATCCAGCGGCAGCGGAAATGACGCATACTGCTCAGTCCTCGTCTCCGTCGCAGGCCACGCCGGAGCCTCCTTCCCTGACGAAGCACTCACAGGCACCACCGCCGCCATCATCATCAGGCAGAGCATCAATGCGAAAAATCGGGTCACCGGTTTCATGATCGGAAATAGCCGCGGTCAACGGCCCGCCATCATGGAAGACGATTCCACTTGTGCAACCGTCGCCAATCCCGCCACCTTCACCCCAGCCATGCGCCCCTCCCTGCTCTTCATCCCGGCCGCCCTCGCTGCCTCCCTCCCGTTCATTCCCACCCACGCCGATCTCGACCCCGGCGCAGCCGCCGCAGCCAACCTCATCCACCAGCGCGCCGTCGCTGACATGACCCTCGCCGCCAAAAACTTCCTCGCCAGTCTCGACGACTCCCAGAAAGCCGAAGCCGTCTTCAAAATCTCCGACGACGAACGCCTCAACTGGCACTTCGTCCCCCTCGACCGCAAAGGCATCACCCTCGACAAACTCCGCCCGGAACAGGACCACCTCGCCTACGCCATGCTCAACTCTGTCCTCAGCAACGAGGGCTTCGCCAAAACGGCCACCATCATGAGCCAGGAACGGATTCTCTTCGATCTCGAAAACCAGGCCCCCAAACGGAATACCGAAAAATACTACCTCGCCTTCTTCGGCGATCCCTCCGATTCCGGCGCATGGGGCTGGCGCTGGGAAGGCCACCACTTCTCCTGCAATGTCACCATCGCCGGCGGCAAGGTCCTCTCCGTCACCCCTTCCTTCATGGGCACCAACCCCGGCGAAGTCAAAGAAGGACCGCGCAAAGGCCTCCGCGTCCTCGCCGAAGAAGAAGACACCGCCCGTCTCCTCGTCAAATCCCTCACCGACGCCCAGAAACCAGCCGCCTTCCTCGAAGGCAAGGTCCCTGACGACGTCATCAGCAAGGAAGAACGCAAAGCCATCCCCCTCCAGCCAGCCGGCATCAGCGCCGACAAACTCGACCAGACTCAGCGCAACCTCCTCTGGAAAACCCTCGGCGAATACATCGGCCGCTTCCGCCCCGACCTCGCCTCCGTCTTCCGCGACCGCATCCATTCCGGCGGCATGCCCTCCCTCACCTTCGCATGGTCCGGCGGCACCGAACTCGGCGAGCCCCACTACTACCGCATCCAGAGCCCCGAATTCCTCTTCGAATACGACAACACCCAGAACAACGCCAACCACCCCCACGCAGTCTGGCGCGATTTCACTAACGACTTCGGCGTCGATCTCCTCAAGAAACACTACGACGAAGCCCACACCCGCTGACCTTACCAGTCATCGTTCCCTCTCCGCTTCCCGGACACCAAAAAGGGGACCCCACCACGGGGTCCCCTTTTCGTTATCAATATCTCTCGCCGCCCGCCTCAGAGGCCGCGGATAATGTGCTCTAGCGCCAGCACCGCATACGTCGTCACCAGCACGCTGTCCTTCTCCATCCAGCGCCCGTTCTCATTCGCCCACGACCCGTCCTCGTGCTGCAGATTGAACAACTGCTTCGACAGATCAGCACGCCAGTTCTTCCGACCCTGCGGGGTCTCCACAAAGTCCATCCCCGCCGTGTTCAGCGCCTTCGCCATCGTGTGATAGTAATAATACAACCCCTCGCTCCCGATCCCCGGATTCTCCGTCACCGAATAATTCGCCGCCAGCCACTCCTTCACCGACTTCACCCGTGGATCCCCGGGCTTGATGTCCGCATAAATGAAACTCAGTAGCCCCGCATAGCCCATGCTCGCATAAGACCGCACCGATGGCTTGCCCGACGCAGGATCCTCCGGCGCCACCTTGCTCTCACCCGGCCGGTACACAAACCCTCCCTTGTTCTTCGCATCCTCACTCACCCACGACGACTTGTTCGTCGCCGCAAGGTGCTGACACCGGCTCACAAAATCAATCGCCGCCGCATAGTTCAACTGCGGCTCCGCCTTCGCACGGTCAGGATCATCCGCCAGCAGCTTCTTCGAATGATACAGCGCCTCCAGCGCAAAATGCGTGTTGCTCATGTCCGTCGGCGGCTTGCTCCCGTAACCCACCCCGCCATCATACGGACTGTCCATCTCCCCGGGCTTCCCTTCATCATACTGACCCTTGATCACCAGCCGCCGCGCCTTCAACGCCGCCTCCTTAACCTTCGGCTCGTCAGCCACCAGCGTCAGCGCCGTCAGCGAAAGGCTCGTGTTATAATTAGGCAGCGATGTCTTGTAGATCCCTCCGTCCTCCTTCTGACTCGCCAGCAGAAAATCATATGCCTTCCGCGCCTCCGGCGACACGCCCTTCGTCTCAGGATTCCCCATCAGCGCCATCGCATACAGCGCCGTGAACGCCGGATGATCCTCAGACCCCACAAACCCCTTCGCCGCATCCTGCTTCGTCGCCAGATACTTCAACCCTTTGTTGATCGCCGCCTGCACTTCATTCCTCAACGATTCGTCAGGCTCCGCCACCGCCGCCCCGGAAAACACAAGGCTCGCAGCAACACCCGCCACCGCACAGAAAAAGGTATGTCGTTTCATAGATTTGAATAATTGGAAATCTTCACTTCGCAGAACGTTTGCCAGCAGCCTTCCCCTGGGACGGTTTCACCGCAGGCTTCTTTTCCCCCTTCGACTCACCTTTCTCCTCCCCCTTCCCTGCAGCCACCGGCCGCAACTCAATCGTCACCGCCGTCCCCTTCGCAGGCACCGCAGGATCCGGCACCCAGATATCATCCAGCTCGTTGCCCTCCCGCGGATTGTTCACAATCGACGCCGGATCCACCATCAGCGCCACAATACTCCCAGTATCCTGCGCCAGAAAACTCCCGTCCGGCATGATCCTCGACCCCGTGTAAATGAACGGCCCCTCGCTGATGTGCGCCTTCTTGTCCAGATTGTGCAGCCATTCCTCGATCCTAACCGTCTGCTCCTTCCCCTTCTCGTCCTTCCACCGCACGTGAATTGTCAGGCTGTTCTCCACACGGTGCGTCGCCCCCTTCACCGGCACTCCCCCGCGCTCAGGCTCCGTATAATCAAAAAACGTCTCGCTAGCCTTCCAGTTCAGCAGCAGCAGCGCCACGTTGAACTCCATCGGCCGCACCTTCGTGCTGAACAACGACTCATGAACCTTCCCGCTCTCGTGCACCAGCAGGTACTCCACCAGCCCCTTGTTCATGTTCACCACCGCAGGAATGCTCACCACCCGCGTCGCCTTATCAAACTCAATCAGCCCAATCCGGTACCGGCTCCCTCCCAGCGACTCAATCGCCTTCGTCGGATCCGCCCCAGGCTCAGCGGCAGCCTTCTTCTCCGTCTCCGCCGCAGGCTTCTCCCCCTCCACGACCGGCTTCTCCGCCGCCGCAGGCTGCTTCTCCCCCTCAGCCCGCACCTCTCCACCAGCCATCGCAAACACCATCAACATCGGCATCAGTCGGGTCACTCTCATCCCTCAACCTACCACCCACACCCCCGCACGCAACCCCTCCCCATGAGCGGAATTTGCCCATGCACTCCCCTCCGCTCCCCCCATCATGGACAAAAACCAGCCATGAACCCCATCCCGCCCGAAATCCTCTCGCGTAAAGGCTCCCCCACCACCGCCGGCGTCCCCGCCGCCGTCCGCGACCTCCTCAACAAGGGCCTCATCGAAGCCGTCAATCTCTCCGAGTGGCTCATCATCGACCACGTCTCCGTCGCCCACCACGTCTTCTCCTCCCTCAACCGCCCCGAACTCGCCGACACCATCCGCCTCGCCCTCAATCAACCCAACGCCTCCACCGCTCCCAAGAGGACCGCCGCCGTCGGCGCAGCCCTCGCCGCCGCATGCCCCTCCCTCCGCGCCTGCGACGCCCTCACCCGCTCGCTCATCGCCCAAACCTCCGACGTCGCCCGCACGTGGGCCGCCTCCCTCATCGGCCAGCACCCCGCCCTCGACCTCCCCGCCAAACTCACCCGTCTCCGCCCGCTCGCCGCCGACCACAACATGGGTGTCCGCGAAATGGCATGGCTCGCCATCCGCGACAACATCGCCGCCAACCTTCCCGACGCCATCCATCTCCTCATCCCGTGGACCGCCGAACCCGACGCCAATCTCCGCCGCTTCGCCTCCGAAGCCACC